>MUCU01000013.1 GCA_002817055.1 SAR202 cluster bacterium Io17-Chloro-G7
GTCCTTAGGGAATTCTACCAACGCTTATGTGCAGCAGGGAAGCCCAAAAAGGTGGCGCTCACCGCCTGCCTCCGAAAACTGTTGGTCATCCTCAACTACATGGTTAAGCACCATCGCAGTTGGAACCCAATGGGTCAATATTCTTGACATTCAAGACAGTTGCTGTCTAAGGGCCCTTCGGTAGAAGAATGGTTCGACAAAGGTCACCGCGAACGACAGTGGGTTGGTAGGAGCATCAGTGTGGTTCGACAAGCCTCTGTTCGGCAGTCGAAGAATCACTCGGCCCAAGGATGGTGCAAGAAACTCGCCACCTATGATCCGGAATGGTCCTCGCAATTCCGGAGCCTATATTAGTTCTGGGTAGTGGACACCTGAAAATCTAGGACTTTGAGGTTTGTCCGCTCCACTCCCCGCCAGTTATCTTTGATAAACATATAGGCAAGATCCACTGCCGATGTTCCATCTATCCAGCGCTCCGCCTGGTTGAATGCCAGAGCGGTCCACTGGTGATCTCCCTGGCCGAGTCGCATGTTCAGGTGTTGTGCGCTCTTTCCAACCCGCCGTACTTCCAAAACTTGAGCCTGTCTGGTCAAGAATACGGGTTGGGGATTGGCTGCGCCAAACGGTTCCAATTTGAATACCCAATTGGGAAACTCACCACCAAGTTCGGCGAACTCAACCTCGGCGTCGATTGTCAGGATTTGTCTCAGATCTCCCGAGCCGGCAAACCCGGTGGCGGTTGCAGCCAACCTTTCTTCCAGTGCCGGGAGTTTCGCTACCTCCACAGTAAACCCTGCAGCCTGCGAGTGGCCACCGAACCGAACGAAAAGGTCTTGGCATTGTGAAAATGCCTCGAAAATGTCGAATTCGGGTATGCTTCTCCCGCTGCCCACAGCGAACTCTTCCTCCACCGACACCGCTACGGCGGGGCGGTGGTAGGTTTCGGCCAAACGCCCGGCAACCAGCCCTGCGACTCCTCTGGTGATGCTCGGCCCCTTAACCATCAGGAATGAAGGCATATCGGCCGATGCGGCGCGGTCGTGGACTTGCTGGAAAGCGAAATCCATAGCATCCTGGGTTAATTCCCGGCGTCTCTGGTTCAAGTCTTCCAATTTATCGGCCAATGAATCGGCCTCCCCGAGGGATTTGGTGGTCAACAGACGGTAGGTATCCAGAGCATGGCCCAACCTCCCCGGTGAATTCAGACGGGGCCCGACTTGGAAGGAGATTGTCTCAGTGGTGAACGGGTTTTGCTCCACTTCGGAGCGCATAAGCCCGGCTTTTCGGAAGAGCGATTGAAGACCGGGCCGCTTGGTTTGCGCCAGGCTTAGCAAACCCTCCCGTACCAAGTACCGGTTTTCGTCCACCAATGGGACCAAGTCGGCGATTGTGCCCAGAGCAGCCAACTCCAGAAGGCTTCTGTCCCAAGGCTGGCCGCAATACTGATACAGACCTTGGACCAGCTTGAATGCCAGACCGGCGCCGCACAACGACTGGAAGGGATAGCTATCGCCAGGCAGCTTGGGGTCTATGATAGCCGCAGCGTCGGGAAGGTTGCCTTGAGGCAGGTGATGGTCGGTGATGATGACATCGGTGCCGCAGGTTTTAGCGTAGACAACTTCTTCAAAGGACGTGACACCGCAGTCAACGGTGACGATCAGACTGGCGCCTTCACCGACCAATTGGTCGATGGCGGCGGTAGACAGTCCGTGGCCCTCTTCGGACCGGAGGGGCAGATAGGGCAGGACCTTAACGCCAAACGCTTCCAATCCCTCGGCGATAATGGCCGTGCCGGTAACGCCGTCAACGTCGAAATCCCCGAAAATACCAACAACTTCTTGCTGGTTTATCGCCTGATAAAGCCTTTTTAGAGCCGCCTCCATACCTTGGAGACGCAAGGGGTCATACGGTAATCGGTGGGGCGGGTCAAAGAACCCCCTTAGTTTTTCTGCCGTGTCGATTCCCCGTCCCAGCAATACCTTGATTGCCGCTTGCGGCAACTCTGGGGGGAGCGAATGGTCCGAGACGCTCTGCGTCAGAGCCCACCGCCTGGCACTAACAGCAGCATTATTTTCTTTCAATGTTATACCCAGTGCTCCGTACTCGTAACTAACCGTTCAATATCATTGGATAAATAGGAAAGATGGCAGTCGCCGATGGCCCAATTCCCCATGGTTAGTGTCCCAATGGTTAGTGAAGGGATCGCCCGTCTTCCCTTTGCGAATGGAGAGAAGGAGAGGAGGTAGGCTCAATCCCATCAAAATCAAACAGACGGAGTCAGACGGAGCGCAAATATTCTCTATTCAGTCCCTTAATTCCGGGTTGGCAAGCACCAAAACCGAGTTATGACCGCCGAATCCAAAAGAGTTGCTCATTGCGACATTTATTGTCGACTCGCGGACATGGTTGGGGGTGTAGTCCAAGTCGCATTCCGGGTCGGGCTCGTTTAGGTTAATAGTAGGCGGCACCATGCCGCGGCGCAGGGTCATAACGCAAATAGCAGCCTCCAGCGCACCGCCCGATCCCAGCAAGTGACCGGTCATGGACTTGCTGGAACTGATGAATATCCGAAAAGCGTCTTCTCCCAGGGCCAGCTTTATGGCCTTGGTCTCGGATCGATCGTTCAAGGGAGTGGAAGTACCATGGGCGTTTAGATAGTCCACTTCCGCCGGGTCGATGCCAGCCACGTTCAAAGCCATTTTCATAGCCCTCGCGGCGTTCTCGCCAGTTGGTCCGGGTTCGGTGATATGGTGGGCGTCGGAGGTGGCCGCATATCCTCTTAACTCAGCCAATGGCGTCACACCCCGCCGCTGCACACTTTCGCCGCTCTCCAGCACCAAGACCGCAGAGCCTTCGCCCATGACAAAGCCGTCCCGCTGCAAATCGAAAGGACGACTGGCCTTTTGGGGGTCCTCATTAAAGCGAGATAGGGCCCGCAGGGCGTTAAACCCAGCCACCGCCACAGGGTAAATCGGCGCCTCGCTGCCTCCAGCCAGGACGATCTCCTCTTGGCCTCGTACGATCATTTCCCAACCCTGGCCCAAAGCATCGGCACCGCTGGAGCAGGACGATACAGTGCAATAATTGGCGCCCATAGCCCCGGTGACCATGGATACCTGAGCCGAAGCCATATCCGCAAGCATCATTGGTATTAGGAAAGGGCTGACCCTTTTGGGGCCGCGCTCGTTGAGGATTTCAAACTGCTGGGAGAGGGTGATTATGCCACCGATGCCACTGCCGATAATGACACCCACCTTGTATGGGTCGACTTCTTTGGGGTCAAGTTGGGCTTGGCGGCAGGCTTCCTGGGCAGCCACCGCAGCGAACTGGGCAAATCGGTCCATCCGACGGGCTTCTTTTCGGTCCAGGTAGGCCTCGGGGTCGAAACCCTTAACTTCGGCAGCGAATTTGGTGTCGAAGCCTTCGGTGTCGAAGGCGGTTATGAAGTCGATCCCCGATTTACCTTGCGTCACGCCAGCCCAGGTAGACTCGGTATCCAATCCCAATGGACTGATCACACCCATGCCGGTGACAAACACACGCCGGTTGTTGCTCACACTCACTCCCAACTACCCGCTACAGCCAAAATGGGACTCCACAATGACGTTCATGAATTCTTGCGGCGTACATGCATGCTATCAGCGCAAACACGAGGTGAAGGCCCGGCGCAGAGTAGGGCCTTGCGCCTGCAAGGCCCAATCCACTTGGAACCAGACCTATTGGAATCAGGCCCGCTTAAGCTACTCGCTCTTTCGTCTCGTGCGCTTGGGGCTCACGGCCACGACGTTAAGGATGTCATTCAGTTCGGTAATGCGACCGGATATATTGGCCGCCAACTCTTGTCTTCCGGGTATCAGCGGGTCCGAGAACGCTTTGAGCGAATCCGACAACTCGTTGACACGGGTTCCAACAGTCTCGGTGACTTCCTTCCGGGCATTGGCCAAAGGTTGGGAAACCGAGCGTAGGGTCTCCACCAACTCCCCTAGCCTCTGGGAAATATTCTCTCCCAAATCTCTGCCTGGTGTAGATACTGGGTCGGACCACCCTTTCAGAGATTCAGTAGCCTCGGTTATACGGCTGGCGAATGAATCACTTAGGTCTTTGCTGGTGGTGGCCAGTCGTAGACGGTAACTTCGAAGAATGCGGAATATGCGACCGTAGAGGTCATCCACCGGCTTTAGTCTGGCGGTGTACCTATCGTACAGATCCCGGCTCTCCTGCATAGTCCACCGCTCGTCATAGTGAACGAACTGACGGCCAGTGTACAGTTGATAAGGGCGCATCTCGCCTTCTTGGAGCAGTTCCCCGTTGGCGCTGAGTGGTTTTAGGTCCTTCCAGTTGGAGGTTGCGGGCAGTGGGGTCAGCAGGTTTGCGGTCTGATACCTGCTTATCTCGGTCACCCAGTCGGCCATGGCCATAACGCTTTCTTCGGTGTCGTAGGGCAACCCGATGATGGTCATGGCGACCACGGCAAAACCGCTCTTTTTCAGAGTTACCAGGTCTTTGTGCGCCTGGCCCGGCTCCTGGCGTTTGTTCACCAGTTTTAGATTTTCCGCGTTATCCGACTCCACTCCGACGTAGAGCATCTTAATGTTGGCGTTTTGCATGGCATCGGCGACTTCCGGGTCTTGGCCGACTTCCGTCCGGCACTGGCAGATAGAGTGCATGCCCTCGGTGTGGTCTTTCCAACCCTTCAGCCTGGCCAAGCGCTCGTCCCGATACTTGACTGCTCGCATTGGGGGTGTGTGCAGGTCGTCGGAAATAAAGACTTGGAACGCTCCGTTCCGGCCCGAATGAATCAAGCCGTCGGCAGCCATACCCTTCAGTTGGTTTATCCGCTTTATTTCTGTTTCCCGCGATATTAGGCGGTAACCCAAAAACTGCTGGATGACCTGGCAGTAGGTGCACTTCTCGGTGCAGCCGCGCACCGTTTCCAATACGCCGCCAGCCAGCGGGTTAGTGGAACTCAAATCCTTGATCGAGTGAAAATCGGGTAGCTCCACGAAATCCGGAGCCACCAGTCCAGCACGGCGTGTCTCGACCCTTTGTCCATCTACCATGTAGGTGATTCCGGACACCTTGCCCAGGTATTCCCGTAGTTGGGACCCTTTATAGGTCAAAAGGACATCGCATAGCTGACCAATTATGTCCTCACCTTCCCTTTGAACGACTACGTCGAAATGACCGTAATCGAAGGCTTCTTCAGCGAGAGGGCCCATTTGCGGGCCGCCACCGATGGTGATGAGGTCGGGGTGGAATTCCTTGGCCATGCGGGCGACCTGGTAACCCCTGGGAGCTTCGTTTATTAGTGCCGTAACCATGAGTATGTCGACGCCGTCCAGGTCTTTATCCGGGTCGATTAGTCCCGACCGGTCCTCGAACCAGATTTCCCTCTCGTAGTGATAGGGGCCGTCCCATTGGGCTAAGGCTCCGGACAAAAACAACATCCCCTGACGAGGAATTGCGATATATTCAAAATTTCCGCCGGTTGACGCTGGCTGAAGCAGCACCACCCGTTTGGTTTTTATCATTCTTGCTCCCAGTTGATGGCTGTGAAGACTCGTGCTTGTCCTAGCCTTTTTGAGGGGGCTAGGCCTATTCTCCCTTGGTCTGGCTGCGAAAACCCATCTGTGTGGGTAATATGTTCTGTAAAGTCAAAAGTATTATACACCCATCGGATTACGCAAAAATACACGTTTTATCCGGCTCAATTTAATGGTTTCGTCACTTCCCTAACCCCAACGGAGTGCCCAAAGTAACCAGCCTTGAACAAATATTTTAAGGCATCTCCTTTCTTGTTTCCAGTGACGTAGTTCGATTTTCCCTGAACCTCGTTTTTAACCACTTGGGTCAATCCCCCGGCTCAATCCCCGGGGTCAATCCCCGGGGTCAATCTCCCGGGAGTTGGAAATGGGGAATTATGTCCGTCGCTATAGTCTCTATATGTCTCTCCACGTCTTCCTTGGGGCAAACCACGCTGAATATGATGTGTCTAGCGCCTGCGTCGATAAACTCTTGCAAGCGCGCTATACAACTCTCTACAGGGCCCAGTAGACAATAATCACGAACTATGTTTACGAAATCTCCGCTATACAGATACTGGCCTCCCAGTTGGCGAGCGGCGACATCGACGGCTTCTTCCTCGGTGGGGTAGATGGAGATATAGGGGAAACAGGCCCACTGGAAATTGGTCATGTCTTTTCCCAAGCTTTCCGCGGTAGCTTTGATCTTGGCCACGCTATCGCTATACCGCTGGGGGCTGTAGAAATACGGCATCCAACCGTCGCCGTAAGTAGCGGCCCGGACCATGGCAGCGTCGCGCCGACCGGAAACCCAGACCGGTGGTCCCGGCTTTTGGGCGGGCGGCGGATTGATCGACGCACCATCGAGTTTAAAATGCCGGCCTTGATAGGTCACCGCCTCTCCGGTCCAGAGTTGGCGCACCACGTCCAAGCATTCGTTGGTCCGCCGGCCTCTTTGCTTCACATTCAGCCCAGCCGAATCGAACTCAACCGGATACTCGCCGCCAACACCCACGCCCAAGATGAACCGGCCTCCGGAAGCAATGTCCAAGCTGGCGGTCAACCTGGCCAAAACCAAGGGCTGGTAGAAGGGCACCAGCAAGATAGAAGATACTAATCGGATTTTCTTGGTGGCCCCGGCGGCAACCCCCAAAAGAGGCAGGCTGGCGTGGGTGGGGCCGGGCGGGTCGCCCCGCATGTAGTGCTCACCGGCGGCGAAGTACTCGTATCCCAACTCTTCCATCCAACTCGCTTGTCGGGCAGTATCCTCCGCGCCCATAGCCAAAGCGGCGCCAAAGTGTAATTCTGTTGCTGCCATCAGACTCCTAGAATGCCTCTGTCCACACGGCCCTAAGTCGGCCTTCGAATAGCGTCTACCCCGTTGATTCGGGCCTCACAGACCGATTGAGGCTTCACCATCTTGCTTTGCGCTTTACCCACTGATTGAGGTTTCAACTGCTGACTGTGGTTTTACCCACTGATTGAGGTTTCAACGAAGGCAGCATCAAGGATACAAGGAACCCTATGGCAAATAAAGCCGCAGCATAGTAGAAAGCGGCGGAAAATCCCCAAAACTGCGCCAGGGCCCCGGCTAAGATGGTGGAGATGGCTCCGAAAGCCGCGTTGCTGCCCCACATTAGTCCGATGGCCGTGCCCTGCAACCGCTGCCCTTGGGTCAGGTCTATGGCCATTGCTTGTGTTAGCGAATTTACCGAATAGAAAAACAGTCCGAACACGGCAACCGAAGCTGTGAAAGCCTGGGTGGCGCCGGTGATAACCATGGTGACCGGCAGCACCATGGAGACCGCCATTATGCCGACAATCAACTGTTTTCGGCCGGCGCGGTCGGATATAGAACCTATCATGGGGCCTAGGAATATTCCCATGGCTGCCAGCAGTCCAACGTGGAAGCCAACCGCCAAGTCACCCATTCCCAAGTTTTCTCTCATGTAAAAGGGGAGATACAGTACCAATGCCCGGTCGCCCATGCCTCTGATGGCCGAGACCAGCATCACGGCCACCATGCCAGCGCCGCTAAACGAACGCCCGGTGACTTTAAACTGACCGCCTAACCTGGTCCAAAATCCCCCTTGGCTTGGGGTGGAGGTTCCAGTGCGGCGCAAAAACATAGCGATCGCCAAGAACAGCGGAAGGATCATAATCAGGCCAGCCCGGAGCACATCCTGCCAAACCAGGACCGCCAATAGTGCGCCGATAATTATTGGCCCGATAAAGTCGCCCAAACTGCCAGTGGAGCGGTGCAAGGAAATTACGAACCCTTTGCGTTTGGGAAACCGCTCGGCTAGAAGGCCCAAAGCGGGCGGGTGCCAGAGTCCGCTACCAGCATTACCCACCATCACCGCTACTACCACTAGAACGTAAATGTTGTCGACCAAGCTAACCGCAAAGTACCCTAGGCCGATAATCAACATGGCAACGGCTAGCATTTGGCCACGGCGGTGCTGGTACATGTCGGAGAGGATCCCCGAGATGACGCTAATCAGCCCGGAGGAAACCTGGCGAGAGCCATCTATAGCCCCGGTCATGACGGGCGAAAGGCCCAACGAAACCGCAATGTGAGGAAGGAGGACTACGAAGCCCCTGGTGTAGATGTGCTCTATGGTGTGGGCGGCGATGACGCCCGCAGCGGTGGCTTTTTCAGCCGAGGTGACAATTGCCACGCCATCGGAGTCTACTGTGCTTCCAGCAACTTGGGTCAAGAATGGCTACCGGGACCGGCAAAGAGGGTCGCGGTTAGGTTCAAACTAGAGGCCTGAATTGGCAAGACGGCGGCAATTTGAACATCGGGCCACGTTTTGTAGGATCACCTTCTGTACCCGTTCGGAGCTTGCGTAACTTCTTTGGGCAACGCTTTGACATGACCCAAGTCGATACGATCCAAGGGAGTATACACCGCGTGATTTGGAATGCGAAAGCCAAATTCACAGCCCGTCGCTCAGCCTCCAACATTCATTCGGGAGCCAGTGGACGGGAACCAGTGGAGTCGAGGCAATGTAGCGCTTGTTGTCATATACCCATCCATCTATCGAAACCTCCCATCGAAACATTGGAAGACCTTTCCCAAAAGGCTCACATTGAGCTCGCCACATCTCAGCGGAACTTGACAAGGCTAATGTACCGTCCGACAATCACCGCGGCTAATAATTCTAAAAATTAGTGTTGGCGAAGAATCACTTCGCAAGGAGAAATTTTCCTATGACCACCAGTGCCAAAACATGGAATGAAGAGACAATAAACGTAGCTGGAGTCGAACTCCAGACCGTCAAGGGCGGGTCTGGTGAGCCACTGCTGATTCTCCACGACGAAATGGGGCACATGAATTGGCTAAATTATCATCAAACCCTGTCCGATAATTACACGCTGCACATCCCGTCCCATCCTGGTTTCGGCAAAACCGCAGCCCAGGAATGGATCATGAATATGCGGGACATGGCCGGCTGGTACCTACACGCCCTGGACGACCTTGACTTGGGGCCGGTCAACGTGGTCGGTTTTTCCTTGGGCGGCTGGCTGGCGGCTGAAATGGCGGTTATGGATCCCTCGATGTTCAAGAAGTTGGTGTTGGTTGGCGCCACCGGCGTCAAACCCCCGGTTGGAGATATTTACGATATGTTTCTGGAGGTTTCCAGCGAATTCATTAACGCCAGCGTCTTGGACGCAAAAAAGGTAGAGGAGTTCCAAACGGTCTGCCCTGACGACGCATCTCCGGAGCTAATTGAGGCATGGGAAGTCGCCCGGGAGGAATCTTGCCGTTTAGGTTGGCGTCCTTATATGTTTTATGCGGGGCTGCCTCAGTTGCTCAAGAGGCTGAAGAGCCTGTCGACGCTGATCGTGTGGGGCCGACAAGACGCCATCGTGCCCTTAAGCGCCGGAGAACGATACCAAGAGTTTATTCCAGGTTCCAAGCTGGTGGTTTTGGAAGATTGCGGGCACCGGCCGGAACTGGAAAAACCCGCCGAGTTCACGAAACTGGTCCACGAGTTTCTTTCGGCCTCTTAATTAGCGGGAAACGCGACGCTACTGCCCCCGCCTTAGCCGGGACTTTCCTCAGACCCCAGCGAACCGAGCCGAACTAGCGCCCAATGGTGAGGATTGAGACGCCGCTGGGCCAGAAGGTCAACCACGAATTGGTTGGCACTTCACGCAATTAGATAAGACAGAAGCGCTTGGATCCGCGGCTCAGGCTCGAGCTACCAAGCGCTTCTAAGCACAGCCATGATCGGGCCGGCGTCGGAGACGGGTTTGGGATTGGTCGCCAGGCCCCGGTCGTGGAGTGTAGCAGCAGCAATATATTCTAGCCCTTCTTCCGGTACGCCGACATCTCGTAGAGTTTCAGGCATATCAAGTTCCCGGCAGAGCCGGGCTACAGCATCGGCGGCCGCCAAACCGGCGTCCTCGGCAGTCATTTGACTGGTATCTATGCCCATGGCTTCGGCAATCAACTCCTGACGATCGGCACTGGCATCCAAGTTAAAGCGCATGGTGTGAGGCAACAAAACCGCATTGGCCTCACCATGGGGCACGTCGTACAACCCTCCAACATGGTGGGCTATTGCGGTGTTCAGACCCAACCCGCCGACCGCCGACATTGCCAGCATGGGCAGCGTTGCCGCCGTTTTTGTGTTGAGCAAAACATTCAGGTCCGGGGCTTTTGATCTATTGAAGCATTGGGGTAAATACTCCACCAGCATCTTGATGGCGTGGAGGGCCGCTGCATCGCCAATGGGATTGTGGCCCGTGGAATAAACGCTCTCCACTGCTATGCGGAATTGGCCGATAGCGGTAGAGAGGAGGATGGGCATTGGAGTCGTGGCCAACGCCTTGCCGTCGATTATCACAACACGGTGCTCGGTGCCTTGGCCGGAGGACAGAATTTTCCGGCCCAATTTTTTGTCGGTAAAGCCACCACCGCCTCTGCTAAGCTCTGCGCCGCCCATGGTCGTGGGCACGCTGATAATGGGCACTTTCTCGTGAGGGGCTTCGGGAATGAAGACCCTATTCGGCGGCGTGAACCGGACTTCGTAGTCCTGAATCTCCCCTCCCTCTGCCAACACCATCGCGATGCCTTTGGTGGTGTCGTGGGTGCTACCGCCCCCAACGCTGATCAAAGAATCCGGTTCCAACTCCCTGGCGGCGTCCACGGCTTGGCCCAGCATCTCCACGGGTGCGTGGGGAGCGACGCCTGAAAATAACCCAACGCAACGCTCTCCCAAGGCCGATTGCACTCGCTGGACCACGTCGGCCGCCTCCAGAATGGTCGGTCCGCAGATTACCATGGGCCGTTTTGCTCCCAAACGGTCCAGAATCGCGCCTATGCCGGAAATTGCGTCGGAGCCGCACACGATTTCTTGGGCTAGGCTGCGGTAGGTATATTCCAGTGGAGAATCAGGCATTTTAATCATCCTCTTATCGTCGCATTCGGGGTCGCAATCGGGCCGCAACCGGCAGCGCTTACCGTTATTCCAGAACCTGATAAGAGTTGCTACCCCATTTTTGAAGTGTTAGTACATGCGAAGCCACCCCCTCTTTCCTCTGTCGCAATAGAGGGATAATAGGGGGTGGTGCTAGCCGAGCCAATCCCATATCCGTTCGCGTAAATCCCCTCGGCCCGAGCGGGCCGAAGGGAACGATGTTGGCAACTTAATCGCTGGAGTCGTTTGGGCCTACTCCTTCTCCCACAGGGCTTCTAGGATGTTGCCCGGCGACATGGGCAACTGGTTCATTCTTACCCCAGTGGCTTTGTAAATGGCATTGGCCAGGGCGGCCATGGGAGGCACCAGAGGAACCTCTCCAACCCCTCTCAAGCCATATGGATGCGTGGGGTTAGCCACTTCTACAATCACTGTGTCGATCATAGGCAGATCCAAGCTGGTGGGCATCCGGTAATCCAGGAAACTGGAGTTCGCCATTTGCCCTTGATCGGGATTGTAATAGTACTCCTCGTTCAAAGCCCAACCAATCCCTTGCACTGCACCGCCCTGCATTTGCCCTTCAACGTAGCTGGGGTGTATAGCCTTGCCTACATCTTGAAGGGCAGTGTAGCGGAGAATGTCCACCTTCCCGGTTTCCGGGTCGACCTCTACGTCTACTATGTGCACGGCAAAAGCGGCGCCGGCCCCCGGCGGGTTCACGTTGCCGCGGCCCACTACTGGTCCTCCGGAGCCATTCAACCTGGGCGCAAGCTCTTTGAATGTCATGCGGAGCTCAGGGTCCGACCGGTGGGACATTGCGCCATCCTGGTAGTCGATGTCGTCCGGCGAAACATCCCAGATCCTGGCTGCTCGAGCGATCATCTGTCGTTTTATGTCCAGTGCGGCTTCATAGGTAGCCCAGCCGGTCTTGAAGGCCACGCTACTGCCTCCGGTCAAAGACGTGTAGCCAACGGAATCGGTGTCGCCCACCGTGGGCCTAACATCTTCAACGGCAATTCCCAAAACCTCAGCCATGTGCTGAGCCATCACCACCCTGGTTCCTCCAATGTCTGGTGAACCTTCCACCAGGCTGACACTGCCATCTGGGTTGACGCTGGCCGTGGCGCTGGATGGGCCGGTGGCATTGAACCAGAATCCGGTGGCCACTCCTCGCCCTCGATTGGGACCTGACAAGGGAGCGGAATAGTGAGCGTGCTCTTTGGCGGCCTCTAACGTTTCAAGGTAGCCTATCTTGGGGTTTACGGGGCCGGGGATTCTACGGCTGCCCTCTTTGGCGCCGTTAATGAGCCGAAATTCCAGTGGGTCCATTCCCAGCTTCTCGGCGAGTTCGTCAATCACGGATTCAGCGGCGAAGGCGGCGGCGGGAGCGCCGGGTGCCCGGTAAGCTGCCGTTTTCGGCTTGTTGAGGACGATGTCGTACCCTTCGATTCGACCATTGTCAATGATATAAGGCGCCAGCATACACTGGCAGCCAGGACCCACCGGCGAACCGGGATAAGCTCCAGCTTCGTAGATCAGGGTTGCGTCGGCAGCGGTAATTTTCCCGTCTTTAGTGGCGCCTATTTTGCACCTGTAAGAGCCGCCCGAGGTGGGCCCGGATGCCTCGAACACATCAGCCCGGCTCATAGCCACCTTCACCGGTTTGCCAGTCTTTTTGGCGAGAAGAGCGGCGACGGGTTCCAGATAGATCAGAGTTTTCCCGCCAAATCCCCCGCCGATTTCCATCGGAACAACCTTTATATCGCCTATGGGCAACCCCATGATTGCGGACGTCTGGTCCCGGACGTTGAAGTGTCCTTGGCTGGAGCACCACAGGGTTAGGTTGCCGTCTTCGCCCCAGGATGCAGTGGCGGCATGAGGCTCGATGTAGCCTTGATGCACCGACTGGCTACGGAATTCCCGCTCCACTATCACGTCAGCTTCCTGGAAACCTTTTTCAATATCACCGGATTCAAAAATGTAGTGGTTTGCGATATTGCTGGATTTCGTCTGGTCATCGTCGCTACGCAGTCCTCCGGGACGCACATTGGGGTCGGTAGCGTTAAAAAGCCTCTCATGGAGAACTGGGGCGTCGTCTTTCATGGCATCCAGTACGTCCACCACGAAAGGCAATACTTCATAGTCCACATCAATCAAATCCACTGCTTGCTCGGCAATATGAAGGCTGGTAGCGGCAACCGCGGCGATTGCGTGGCCTTTGTACAGGGCCTTGTCGGCGGCCAGGATGTTATTGCTCAAAAACTTAGGGTTGACCATGGCGCCCTCTCCCAGGTCCATGAGCCTACCACTGGGTTGAGGGAGATCAGCCCCCGTCACCACCGCCCTAACGCCTGGGAAGGCCAATGCCCGGGTGGTGTCGATAGACTTAATGCGGGCATGGGCATGCGGGCTCCTCAGAATCTTGGCGTATAACATGCCCGGCAGGTTAATGTCGGCGCTGTACCGAGCCTTGCCCGTAACCTTGTCAAGCCCATCGTGGCGCACGGGCCTTGTGCCCACCACGTTAAACTCCTGTGTCGAAAGAACTATGTTGGAACCAGTAGTGGTAGCCATCGGTTCTTACCTCCGAAAATTTTTGTCTACCCTGTGAACCCTAATTTATGCCCTTGACGAATTCCTACGAACAATATACCCACTAACAATAAGATGAACCACTCCGCTGGGCACTTTCCCGCTTTCCCCAGTTTCAGGGCCTTGCTGCAAAAGTGTCTTTCTGAGGAGCGAAGCGAGGAGGAACCCCTATCCCCAGGCGCAAAGATTCTTCGCTCCGCTCAGATTGACAGAGCGGGTGACTTTTGGTGCAAAGGCGAGTTTTTGATTTTCGACTGTTAATCACGTTTTAATCATGAAGAATTTTATCACGGCTTGTCTTGGGACAAACGCTCCAATTCCACGGCAAACCACAAAGCCATGCCACCGCTACGGTCATCCTTCCCGAAAACCGCTGGTCTGTCGAGGTACTCCCTAGCGCCGATTTGAACGCCGGTGCTGGCGCAAGCATCGACAATATTTCCTTCCTCGTCGATGCGCTCGGAAACTCCTTGCCAGGCTAACCTAAGTGGTTCGATGAATGAAATATCCAACCATCCCAACCTAATTCCTCTGGCAACGGCGCAACCGAACATACAAGTGGTGGTGAATTCCTGGTACGAGCCCGATACATCCAAAACATTGGGGAACATCCCCGAAGGTTGCTGCAATTTTACCAGCGCATCCAGCAGCTTCAAGCACATGCTCAGAATTTTTTCTCGGGCCGGATAGTCCTCTGGAAGGTAGGTAAGAGTCTCGGAAAGACCCATAAGCGCAAAACCGTTGCCTCTTCCCCAAAAGAAGGGCGCTGACCGGCAATGCCAGAACAGACCGTTGCTTTGCTGGATGTCGCAGTCCAACAGGAACTGCGTCAACATGTCTAGGTAACGGGCCTCTCCCGTAACCTGAAAAGCCCGTCCTAAAATCGCACCGTTCATGAACATATCTTCGGTTCTAAAGTCCGGGTCGGAAGGAAAAGGCGCAGTGCCGGAAGGCGTAGCCTGGTAGCGTCCGGCGACTTGAACCAATAGGTCTGACCAGCGTTGGTCGCCGGTGGCTTCCGTCAACTCGGGGCCCCAGACGACACCAGCCAGGTTGGCGCAACTGGGGTTGTCGCCCAAGGGTTCGGCATCCAAAAGCCCCGCCCGTTCTAAAGAAGCGGCGATTTCCGGCGCGGGCCCTGGATCTGTTGGGGCCAGTGCTGCCAGGCGCAACCTGCCGCTAATCCCCACGCCTTGGGTGTAGTTGACCGGGTCCAGTTCGTGACCGTAGACCGAATCCAGGATGCTGGCTATCCGCAGCCGGGAGCGGCACCGCCGGGAGTCCAAAGTTCGACGGGCCGGAGAGGGTTCCCATGGGGCGAATTGGGGAATGAAGCTCCACAGACGGCCGAGTTCAGGTCCCATGCGCTGACTCGGCGCCTCCAGGCGGAGTCCCGGAATCTGCCCGAGACGGTTGGGTGTTCCGGTGCCCAATGCGTCCAATAGGGTACCGTCTCCCCACATTGACTTGGCGGCTACAGCGGGCGCCAATCGGCGAGCCGCTTCATTGGCCTCCCAGCGAATTTCGGTGCTGTTGACCAATTCCAAGACCAAGTCGGGGGCTTGAAAGCAAATCCAACGCCACAAATAGCGAGACTCCGGGTCTTTCAGGTGGTAGTAATAATCTTCTTCAGGAGGGTAACCGGTGCGCGGGTCGCCTCCTGAACCGTTTCCTCGCCCTTTGCCGACAAGCAGCCCATCTGGGTTGCCGCAGGGAATGGCGCTAAGCGCAATGTCCCCAGCGTATTTCTGCCCTCCCGAGGCAAACATGTCCAGAGCCCCCAAGGCTTGTTCTACGTCGGTGGCATCGCCGTTCAGACCGGAAATCATCAAAACCCGAGCCCGCTTTGCCGTAGGTATATAAGCGTCGAGTTCTACAAGGGTGGGAATTTCGTTGCCCAAGCGCGTTACCCCGCAAGCCGATATAGTCCAAAGGCTAGGCCTTCGCTTTACCATCGACTCCAAGAAAGAGCGGATGTCGCCCAGAGGATCTGTGACTCCCTGGCTGGTAGGGTCGTTGGTGGGTTCGGTCATAATCGGCGACGGCCTTCTACCCTTTCTGAACCGTGTTGATATTCACGGGACGAGCGTCCGTGACGGTGAATGTCAAAGACGTGGTGCCCAGTCCTTCCGTGGAGTTAATAACCTCGATGTTGTGGGGACCATGCAGGTATTCAATCTTTTCCCCGTCCAGTCGGAAAGGCCGGTCGTGTCCGGGATAAAACACCCGGGCCGACGCCACCATTTTTTCCACGCTGGATTTGGCGTCCTCTACGTCCCAGAACACGTTGGTGGGCGTGCCGCGCTTGATGGAGCCGCTGTCGGGCAATGCGTCCCCGGCAATCAACACGGTTTCGTTTCCGGCGCTGACCGAAACGCTGATGTGTCCTCTGGTATGGCCTGGAGTTTCGACTATCGTAACTCCATCAATGACCCTGTCACCCTCGGAGACGAGTTCCAATTTCATTTTGTCTACCATGTCGGCCATGTACTGGGCGCAGGCGAAGTCGGAACGGTTGGGATTTCGAGCGTAATCCATTTCAGTGGGGTGCACCAAAATGCGAGAATTACGGAACAGGTCGGTGTTCTGGCAGTGGTCCCAGTGCATGTGCGTCAAAATGACCACATCCACATCGTCGGGAGCAAGGCCCTTGCTTTCCAAAGCCCGAAACAGCCAGGCTCTTCGGGAAGACGGTCCGGTGTCTACCACGATCGTTTGGTCGCCCACTGTGACCAGGGAGTTGGTGGACATACCGAAGGAGCCTTGATCCGAGTTAAAGGAAAACCCGTATGTCAGGACCTCAATGTTGGCATCAGCCATGTGGTTGAGCCTCCTATTGGATCGGTTTGGATCGGTGGTCGCTCCGTTGATCGAGTATGACTCCATTCAGTTGCCGAATTGGTTGCGGATTGCATTGAGCGTGGCAAGGCACTGCCATGATTACCTTTGCATCCAGTCCCTGGCAACCAGTCCTTCGACGGTCTCAGGATGAACGAAAAGACCACAACACAGCCAATTACGCAAAGATGGTATGCGCAATTATGTACCCGGTTAAGTCGATCTTCACGTCCTAATTTACCTAAAATTGGGCATGACCTTTTCGGCGAAAAGCCGCATGGAGCCCTCGATTTCCTCGAATGACAGGCCGCCGGCATCCATATAGCTAAGCAAGTCGGTGACGTGCCGGGATTCCAGGTCTCGGACAGTTTCGTTCAACTTCTCCGGAGTGCCGACGGCGCTCATGGACTCTGGCCCTCTTTTTGCCAGCAGCTCCGGCTCGATAAACGGGTCGTTGACGTAATGCTCGTAGCCTTTCAGGCCGCCGCTGGCGCTAGCCAACACCGCCACGGGCCGACGCAGGAACTCGCCCATATCCCCGGCCCATTGCAGCCTGGGTGTCATTATCTCCAGTGCTGTTTCTTCGCTCTCGGCCACAAACATGTTCCGGACCGCAGCGACGGTAATGTCTTCGCTGGCTACCCCGGCATTCCGCATTTTTGTATAGTAGAGATTTATCAGGTCTTGGTCCGATTCAGCGGAAGCAGGGAAGAAGGAACTGCCCACGGTGAACAGTCCCCAGCGGTTGTTCACGGCAATATCCACCGACTCGGGGCTATGAGTCACCGCCATCCAGATGGGCGGATGAGGGTCTTGCACCGGTTTGGGGAGAACCATCACCTCGGGGAAGGAATTGAACTTCCCTTCGTAAGAGAAGCGTTCCTCCGTCCAAGCGCGGACGGCAATATCCATGCCCTCCACCAAACGTTCCCGCGACTCGGTAATGTCTAGGCCGTAGATATCAAACTCTCGCTTTTGATAGCCCCTTCCTGCGCCAACGATCAATCTTCCCTTGCTGATTATGTCAAGGGTCGCTAGGTCTTGGGCCATGCGTAGCGGCGAATGCCAAGGAACTATGGTGCAGGCCACGCCAATGTTCACCCGCTTGGTCTTGGCGGCAATGGCGGCCAGCATACTGTGGGGGGAGCTTACGATGCTATGCTCGCTGAAAGCGTGCTCCGCCACCCACACAGAGTCAAAGCCCAACTCCTCGGCCAGCTCCGCGCCCCTAAGAATATCTTCGTAAACCTCCACATCGGTGCGGGACACCGGGTTGGGGTTTACCTTACTTTCGTCGGCGTATTGCTCGTGAAGCTGGGGCCTCTGCCCCACGAAGAAGCATCCAAATTTCATCTTTACCCCGCATCCGTCAAGTAATTCTTAACCAATTTCCCAAATATGCCAAGCAAGAATATACCAGGCAAAGTTCACCCACAGGAACACGGAGTCACGGAGAATGAATAAAACTCACCCTCCGTGCTCCGTGGTCCTAGGCCCCGTGTCTTTGACGCAATCTTAGCTAAGTGCTAGCTCACGCCTTCTATGGTCTTATAAGTCTCGCCCATCATAGCGCCAGAATCGGCCTCCACATCGGCGAACCAACCCAGCAATGTGCGGGTCAATGGGTCGACTTTCGGATCGTGGGCGGCCACGATGTACTTGTCCCGCGTGGTGGGCTTGACTTGATTTTTAGCGACGTCCCTGATGCATTGAATCTTCTCGGCATCGGACATGTCCGATCCCATGATATCCATTCTTTCCTTGAAGTTGGGGTCCTCGGTGCCCTCGGGCTGGTAGCCTAACTCCCGGATGCGCCGGTCCATAAGGTCGCCGTGGCTGACCTCGCGCTCGGCAACAAAGGTGAGGCAGTGCTTGAGGCTCTCGTTGGAAGTCTTGTCAGCCCAAGCTTTAAGGTAAATCCCGGCGCCCATCTCTTGTAGCCGGATGGTATTCAGCAGTTCCACATATTCGGGTTTAGTATCAGCCATATTTTCCTCCCTTTTGGGTATCATTTATGGGGTTAAACCTAGACGGCGGCACGTGAACGGTCAATGGGTATCGTGCATAATCTCCAATCGTGCCCATTGGGTTGTGCTAAGTATACTAGCGAGAGCAACCGGGTTGTCTACAATACACCGCTCAATCCACCCACCGCACCGGCCAAAGCCAGGAACAAACTAAAAGCGGCAACTAGGCCGCAGCCGGGGATGCCACCCTTAGACTTGGGTTGCGACAGAATGCTCCTGGATAGAATCTCTCCTGTCTTGCGGATACTGAACGCCTCGGCGCCCGGCTCTCCAGAGAATTTCTGAGCCGGTTGGTAGGAGAGTCGAACATAATAGGCGTCTTCCCGTTCTTCGGTCACCAATACGGCCCAAGTAAGGGGCCGCTTGCTCCAGCGTCCGCCATACAGATCCGGGTTTTCCCTGGCATGGCCCAAGGCGATGTCCCTGGCTTGATCCAAGGAGACAAAGCTGCCGCCGCTGCCAGCAGGCTGGGAATTTTGGTCTTGTCCGCCGTCGTTTTCGGCCATTGTGAGCGACCCTACTCAAGAATAACAAGGGCCAAGATTGGCTCTCGAATTGGAGTCACGATACACGAGATTAGGCGTGGCGGCAAGGGGAATGGGGGATAACCAAGCAATTCTGCCGGAGCCACGTTTCTAGCGGACAGGCGTTTAAGGCCCCCAATCGGGTGTGCGGTCATCGCCATCCCTGTTAGTGATATTAGCCAGGTTCGAGCCGTCTTTTCTCATCACGTAGATTTCAGAGAAGCCATCTCTATGTGACTCGAAGGCGACCCAGTTACTGTCAGGAGACCAAGTTGGCGCAAGGTCCTTGCCGGGATTGATTGTGAGTCGGGTTTGACTAGTTCCATCACTGTTCATCACATATATTTCATCATTGCCATCCCGACGAGATACGAAGGCAATACTTGTGCCGTCAGGGGACCAAGCGGGGAGAAAATCCGGCGCTGGGTTGTTGGTCAAACGAGTTTGATTAGTTGCGTCAGAATTCATAACGTAAATTTCGAGGTCACCGTCCCGTCCAGAGTTAAAAACGATTTTGGCGCCGTCTGGCGACCATGCAGGGTGGTAGTTATTAGATGAGGTCCCGGTGAGCCTGGTCTCATTGGAACCATCGGCATCTATAACATATATCGCGACTGGGCCATCTCTCGGCGCTTCGAAAGCAATCTTGGCGTTGTCAGGGGACCAAGCTGGGAAAAAGTCGCCACCTGCAGCGGAAGTCAACTGCTGCTGGTTAGACCCGTCGACATTAATTGTGGATAGGTCCCAATTACTATTGCCACCAGTAAACGAAGAGAAAGCTAGTTTGCTGCCGTCTGGAGACCAATCCGGATGCTGGCCTACTAGATCTCCTGCTGGATTGTTGGTGACGCGGGTCTGATTAGAGCCATCCGAGTCCATCACATAAATATCGCCACCAGCACTCCAAACTATGCGTCCGGTCAAAGGAGCCAAAGTCGGCGGAGGCGTCGGCGTGGGTGTTGGCGGCACCAGCGTCGGTGTAGGCGTCGGCGGCACCGGTGTCGGCGTTCGCGTTGGCGGTACCGGCGTGGGTGTAGGTGTCGGCGTTGGCGGTACCGGCGTGGGTGTAGGTGTCGGCGTTGGCGGCACCGGCGTGGGTGTAGCAGTCGGCGTCGGTGTCACCGTCGGCGTTGGCGTCGGAACCGGCGTGCTCGTCGGCGTGGGCATGGGCGTAGGAGTGGCAAAGGGGGTGGCGGTTGGGGCCGGTGTTGCAGTGGGCAAAGGTGGCGTAGTCGCCGTGGGTGAAGGTACTGGCGTAGGTCGGTTGCAGTTGGCGGTGATCGACCTATTCTGGTCCATGGAGACGACTATCGACCTGGATTCAGTGTTGGCATTTCCAGGTAGATCACCGGTCCAAACATCAAATCCATTGTCGCAAGTGACTGTCAGACGGATCGGCGTTCCAAAGGCGTAACTGCCGTCCTCGCTGGCAGGATTTAGGGCGATACTGCCGGATCCCGTTGGTGTGACTACCGGCTCAAGCAGAAAATTCACTTTAGATTGATCTGCAGCCGTTGGCTGACTCGACGCAGCTTCCTGCTCCTGGGCCGGTTGCTGGTCCGTTGTGGCTTCCCGCTCTGTGGCGGGTTGCTGGCCCGATTTGGTTACTTCGGGTTCTTTGACGGTGAGCACGAAAGGACTAAGGCTGTCGACTCGGGCAGTCGCCGTGGATGCTGCAAAGTCAACGGCGGTTTTTAGCAACACCCAGGAAGCATCTTTATCCCACATTTCCCATATGGCTGAAAATCTCTCTGAGTAATTCGTCGACTTTATTTCAGCCATTGCCCATTTATGAGACGTTAGCCGTTAGCA
>MUCU01000014.1 GCA_002817055.1 SAR202 cluster bacterium Io17-Chloro-G7
CCACAGGAACTACCTACTTCTAGTAGAGGTGTTTGGGCCTGGACTTTCAATATTTTTTAAACTAATTTAAATCCTGCACATCGGGTTAACTAGCCCATATCCCCCTAATTCCCCCGGATGGAAAGGCGCTCCATGCCCGTGGAGCGCCTTTTTACTATAATTTAAAAGCTACGGTAATTTAAAAGCTACGGAAGGCGAAAAGGCGAAATCGCCTAACACCGGTCACAAGCTGATACGATCAGGCTGCGAATTCTCGCTTTTTCTAATGTGGGGTCACATTCAGCCACCCGCGCGAGCTTGAAATCAACGAAAATAATCTCAAGCTTGTGCGTAGCTTTGCCCTCTGCTAAAATCGGGCTGGATTTAGGGTTGGGCATAAGAGGAAAAGCGTTCCACCAGATAACCATCAAGTTAAGCTGGGATACGGTGGGAACTCCTTATCTAGCCCGATCGGACCCAGAATTTACTCAGCCAGAATTTACTCAGCCAGAATTTACTCAGCCAGAATTTACTCAGGAGGAAGCATTATGCCATCATTTTGGGAGAACCTCCGCTTCGCTGGAGAGCGTGAGTTCGACGATCTTCACGGACAGCAAGGCATGGACATGGTCACCTACGTTAGCCATCCTCCGCCTTCAGCCGGAACTGCCTTCCCTGCCATCATAGTAATTATGGAGGCATTCGGGGTCACCGGCCATATTGAACAAGTTTGCGATCGGTTCGCAGAGGCTGGATACGCAGCCGTTGCTCCCGCCCTGTATCACCGGGACCATCCGAATCCCAAGCTTGGTTACGATGAAATGCCCGCAGTCCAACGCTATATGGGCAATCTGAAGGATAACGAGTTGGTGGAGGACATCAACGTGGTCGTAGACTACCTTCATAACAAATGGGCGCGCACCAGGGGACAGAAAATCGGAATCGTCGGCTACTGCGTCGGCGGTCGGATTACTTACCTCGGAGCCACTAGTTGCCCAGGCCTGAGCGCTGCTTCCGTATACTACGGTGGCCGCATTTTGGTGCCATTTGGCGACGGTCCGGCGCCCATTGATCTCACCGATAATATCAAGATACCGGTCATGGGTAACTTTGGCGACCAAGATTCGAACCCCACGCCCGATGATGTGGCCCAGATAGAGGCGAAGCTAACAGCCGCCGGAGTAACCCACGACTTCAAGATGTATGAAGGGGCTGGTCACGGCTTTAACTGCGACGAGCGGGACAGCTACCATGAGGCTTCGGCCAAGGACGCCTTGGAACGCACCTTGGGCTGGTTCGATAAGTACATCAAGAACTAACCCCTGCAACCAAACGGACCCCGTGGGTGATGACAAAAGGCCCGGACTTCCCGTCGAATGCGGGTAGTCCGGGCTCATTTTCGTAAGTCAAGGCTGGCTAACTTACGCGGATTTCGCTGGCTTGCGTATATCGGCGTTTCCAACCTTTCCGGTATTGAGCACGCGCCGTTCGTGGTGAGCCCTTCGGCAAGCTCAGGACAGGCCCGTCGAACCATGCTCTTTCTCGGGAATAAAGGAAAACCCTAACAGCCATCCGCTAAACTAGACGCTAGGTGGCAAATGAATCCCGCATTCTATAGAGCGTCAGCTCCGGCTCGATGGGAGCTACCGGCAGGTACTCAGCTTCCTCGATTTTCGCCACGATAAACCAGGGACCGTCTTCCGTCATCGCCGTGGTAAGCACCGATGCTAGGTCTTCAAGATTCTCCACCGTCGTGTTGTGGACAATGCTGCAACTCTGGGCCACTTGAGACAAATCTGTCCCCATGGCGGTGTGGCTGGGCTGGTGACCGGTCTGACCCCACTGCTCGTTGTCCCACACCACGACAATCAGGTTCTTGGGCTGTTCCCTGCCGATGGTAGCAATGGTCCCCAAGTTCATCAGCAACGAACCATCGCCGTCCAGGGAGATCACCTTCTCGGTGATGGAAAGGGCCATGCCGAGAGCGATGGAGGAGCAAAGGCCCATGCTGCCATACGTATAGAAGTTGCGGTCGCGGTGTCCGGCGTGCCATAACTCATCGGTGGTGGGCCCCAGGTTGCTAACAATGGGGCTGTTGCCAGCATGTTGGACTACCAGTTGGGTTGCTTCAATTCTAAGCAACTTTTCCTCCGTGAAGCATCTGGGTCAAGCAAATTGCCACCGGTTGGCGATTGGCGTGGCAGAGCTTGAGTGCCCCATCCATCAACGTATCCAACCTGTTTTCATCTTCCAGTGTGAAATGAACCAACCCCAGAAGGTCCAGAATTGGCCTAGTGGTCCTACCCATGGCCACCTGAGCTATATTGAATTCTCCGACCCCACCCCGGAGGTTGATGAACATGGGAATGGGCGTACGCGCCGGTATGCACAAGCTGGCCAAAGCGTTTACGCTGTTGCCAAAGCCGCTTGACTGCATGAACACCGCCGCATTTCGTCCCACGGCGTAGGACCCGACGGCGATGCCAATGGCCTCCTCTTCCCGAGAGGCCGAGACCAAGTGAAAGAACGGGTCGGCCTCGATCAAGCTAGTTACTTTATCTATGGAAATATCCGGGACGTAGGCGATTAGCGAGGTATTCCAGTTTTTAAGTGATTGGACAATTGTTTCGGCCCAGTTCATTGCTTAGGCGCTCCTGCGATTGATTGACAGCGAACAGGTGGACGAAGTCTCTGGCCGTTCATTTCCCCGGCTCGCTATGGCAAATTACTTGCCATTTTCAAGTGATAAGCCGGTTCATTGGATGCTTGATGTTAGCTATCGAAAACCGGTTCAACCTTAGCAGCGGGCCTATTGATTGTCAAAGCCGAACAACCCGACGCCGATATATCGGTTAATGGCGACATCAGGGGGACCGGTTTGGGCACGCAATGCTCCATTGTTCGAGATTTAAGAAATTGAAACACGGCCAGTGAGGCCCGCAGAATGCAAGGAGCACGACGTGTCTCCATAACAATCTGTGCGCATGAACCGGAGCGCCTCCCAGAACCAAGCCCTGTGGTACATCAAGTCTGGTACAACAAGAAGGGCAGCTTCAAATAAACAGCGTCATAGCGTAATTTGGTATAATCCGGGCGGTCCAATTCCGCGCCCACATTCGGGTCCCAAATGCCGGGCCTCACCGGGCCTCACTTGAAGGGGAGGACTTTTGAAGATAGACCCCAAAAGCTTTGAAGGATTTGGTCGAGTGCTCACCGGCGTTGTTGTTCCTCGGCCCATTGCACTGGTTTCGACCAAGTCCGCCGACGGCATTGTCAACTTGGCGCCGTTTTCTTTCTTTAACGCCGTAAGTTCCGATCCCGCCACCATCGTTTTTTCCTCGGCCCGCCGAGCGGGTGACCAGCAGGAAAAAACCAAAGACACCCTGGCCAACATCGAGGCGACCAAAGAGTTCGTGATAGCGGTGGTGGTAGACGAAATTGCCGAAGCCATGAACCGGACATCAGCCGAGTATCCGGCCGAGGTCAACGAGTTCGAAATTGCGGGGTTTACCGAAGCTCCGTCGGAAATGGTTGCCCCGCCTTTGGTGGCGGAGTCGCCGGTCAACATGGAGTGCCGGTTGATACAGGTGGTGCCCATCGGCGACAGTAAACACGGTCATGGCCTGGTTATTGGCGAAATAGTGCTAATGCACGTTAGAGACGATATTATTAACGGACACCGTATTGACCATCAGAAGCTTAAGCCGACGGGCCGCTTGGCGGGCAGCATGTATTGCTACACTACGGACACCTATGAGATGCTCAGACCGGTCTACGACCCGTCCAAAGAGCTGCCTATTTCCCGCTAATCCAAGGTTCGCTGTCAATTCAAAATAATGCTCTCCGTAACAGCAATTCTCCCCACATAAGGAGATTAGCACATGGAAAACAAAATGACCTTTTTAAGTCCGGCCGCTGAGGAGTGGCGTCCTCTGGAGGCCACCGTTCCACGAATGGACGACCTGCGGGGCGCCACGGTCGCTATCCTGAATAACCGTTGGACCAGCATGAACATCATCTCTGAGCAGATCGCCATTGTTCTAAAAGAGCAGTATGGCGTGGCTGAGGTGTTTGAGAAGCTAATTCCCCTGGCATCGGCGGCGCCTCAAGAGACCTTCGATGAGGTGAAAGAGCGGGCCGATTTGGCTGTGGTAGGCCTGGCTAATTGAGGGTCTTGCACAGCGTGGAGTGTCCACGATAGCGTAAGCCTGATTAAAGACGGACTCCCCTCGGTAGTACTGGTAACCGAGAGGTTCACGACCCTGGCCAAGGCATCAATGCGGGGCAACGGCGTCCCCGACGCACCCATGGTGGTGCTGCCCAAGACCGAATTGACCGAGTATGTCGACCCCGAAGCGGTGCGTTTGCTGGCCAGGGAAGCCATCGAGGCGATAATCACCCAATTGGGTACTGCCCAAGGCGACCAAGGGAAATAACTCCTGTCCGAGCAATAATTTGATTGAATGGTTGGTTACTGCTCCGGTGGGAGCGCAAGCGCACCGCAGTTTTTTTGAACCAAGGTGCAGACTTGTTCAGGCCTGTGGTGTAGGGGAGGAAATCCCCCCAACCCCCTTTACGAAAGGGGGGCTAAAAGTGATTGCTGTAAGCGGTGGTCGGCGTTCTTGGCTGTGCTGCTTGCTTGGTCGAATGTTATAGCAAATTGTAGGCTAACTGTGACGTTGAACGATCCGAGTGGCAATACTCGTTCTGCGGATAGAGATTGCTCCCCTTTCGTAAAGGGGGGTCGGGGGGATTTTTTAGGTCGCATCCACCAAGAAAAGCACTAACCCAACCCAACTTTCCGGAAATGAATTTGAACCAAGACAGACACCTAACCTCAACCCAGATATCCACCGAGGACTCCCCCGAAGCTGTTTTCCAGGCAATGATAGACGGAGGATGGTCCGACGGCTTGCCGGTGATTCCTCCTACCCAGAACAGGGTAGAGAGCATGGTGGAAGCCGCCGGGTTGGACGCTCCTCATCTGGTTGGGTATATAAACCCCGATGGTGGTGTCGCCACGGTGGAAAAGATTGCCATTAATGCTGTGATGGCCGGTTGTTTGCCAGAGTACATGCCGGTGCTCATCGCAGCGGTTGAGGCGATTACCGAGCCGGGTTTCAACATCCACGGACTTCAAACAACCACCAATCCCGTCTCCCCGTTGCTGGTAATCAACGGCCCCATTAGAAACACCATAGGGGTAAACAGCGGTCGGGGATGTTTGGGGCCGGGTTTCAGGGCCAACGCCACCATTGGCCGGGCGCTGCGCCTGCTGCTTTTGAACATCGGTGGGGCGAAACCTTGGACCACCGACATGGCCATTCATGGGATGCCGGGAAAATTCGTGTTCTGCATGGGTGAAAACGAAGAGGAAAGCGACTGGACTCCCCTACACGTGGAGCGTGGATTCCGCCCCGGTCAAAGCGCCGTGACGGTAGTCGGCGCCCAAGGGACCAGCAACTGTCTGACCTTCTACAAGGAAGCGGAAAGCATCCTTACGATGGTCGCCAGCGCCATGACCGACATTAGCGACAACAACTACCTTCTCGCTGGCGGCAATCCCGTGGTGATTTTCAGTCCCGGACACACTCGGTTGTTTACCGAGCAGGGCTACACCAAGCAGTCTATTAAAGAGTGGTTATTTGAGCACAGCAAGGTGCCCTTGGACCAATTTCCCAAAGAGACGTCGCTCATCAGCTACGAAGAGGGCTTCGCCATGGACGGAGACCAGGTTTGTCCCTGCGCCAAGGCCGAGGACATAATCCTATTGGTTGCGGGAGGGCCCGAACCCTACCATGTGGCTTACTGCGGCAACTTCGGAGACACGAAGGCGGTGACCAAGGAAGTTGTCCCACTTGGCGAGAGGATTGGCGCATCCAATTGAACCACATTTTGGATTAGGTTAATGGTGCATTCCCACCAGGACTCGCTTCGGTATAGCCAATAATTAACAGCACGATTGCCTGGGATAAGCTATTGGTTCGCTCAGGACAAGCCGGTGGCGCCATCCTCTTCGAAAAACCCCCAGCTAACTCAAGGCCAAAGGATGATCCGGACCGTCATTGCTGAAACGGGGCGCAAGTCAAAGAAAAACCCCGATGGGTCGTTCCGTCGAGGTTAATTGTCAGGGTTAACTATGAAATGGGCCCTGCTAGTTATTTTGGCTAGTAGGGCGTACGGTTGTGAGGCTCCTGGTCGATTATATTGGGCTCGCCATAAGTACCGTTGAACTTCTCCAACGCATCATCCAACCGCGTCCGGAACTGATCAATGTCCGAAACCGTCACAACTAAGCGCTTGCCGCTCACCATGCGTACCCGCAAGCGATTCCCCCCAGGCATAACCAGCATTTCCAGGTGGGAAATCTCGGCGAATGGAATCTCCTTGACCCGGGGACGACCGTATATCACAACCAGGGCTTTTTTATATATCAAATACTGCTTGGCGGTGGTGAAGTAATTCATGCCCGCCCCAAGCAATCCTAATATCAGCAGGAAGGTGGCCCCGGTTGCCAAACCGATCACCGCCACAACCAGCGAGAAAATTAACGTCAAATTATACTTGGACTTGGGGCCGTCCAAGTGAAGCGGTTGTTCCTGTGGCTGTTGCATGGCTAACATTCTAACACAATTGACATCTGCCGTGACCGGTCCAAGGCCCATATCAATCCGTATTTTCCGCACCGCTGATTTCGTGATTCAAATTCGGGTAGCGTCGTGTCAGTTTTTACCTTGACCCTGGCTGCTAAAATCGATTTGAGTTTTCGTCAGTGGGATTCCGGCAGGCGATTCCAGCAGATATCTGGAGGCCCTGAAATGAAGCGCACCACGGACCGGATTCTAACCACCCACACCGGCAGCCTGCCCTGAGTTGGTGGCGAAGAGAATCATCCGTTATGCCAATCTGGTAGGCCGGGAAAAGGTCCTTGCTGGCAGCGATTGCGGGTTTGGCTCGTCCGCCAGAACCAACCCGGCCATCCAACCGGAAATTGTCTGGCCCAAGCTGCAAGCAATGGCTGATGGCGCACGCCTGGCCACGCAGCGGTTATGGTTACTGGTCGCAGCCTGGACCGTTATCGACTGAGTCCCTCAGGCATGCTAACATTTGGGCCAATCATGTTGGCCAAATTAGAAAAGGAAGGAGAGCAAGATGGACATCGGCGTGGCCGCGGTTATTTCCAGCAAGTCAATGGACGTGGCGGTTTTGGCCCAAAGAGCGGAGGCCCTAGGTTTCGACTCTTTTTGGCTACCGGAGCACCCTATTGTCCCGGTGACCACCACCTCAAAGTACGGGGGCACTCCCGACGGGTCCATACCGCCGTTTATGATGGATCTGGCCGACCCTTTTATTTCGTTGGCTAGGGCCTCGGCTGTTACCGAGAAGATAATGTTGGGCACCAGCGTCTGCTTGGTGCCAGAGCACAACCCCATCGATCAGGCCAAACAGATCGCTACCCTCGACCGATTGTCCAATGGCCGTTTCATTTTCGGCATCGGCGCTGGCTGGCTGAGGGAGGAATCCGAGATCATGGGCGGTGATTTCGACCACCGCTGGGGCCAAACCCGTGAAGCTATTTTGGCCATGAAGGAGCTTTGGACCAAAGACGAGTCCGAGTTCCACGGAAGATTCTTCGATTTCCCACCGGTCAGGTGTTTTCCCAAGCCGGTTCAGACACCCCACCCCCCGGTGCTCTTGGGTGGCGACGCCGCCAACGTTTTCAAACGGGTGGTTGCCTGGGGTGACGGGTGGTTGCCGGTGCGGGCCGATGTGGAAAAGGTGAAGCAAGGGCGGGCCACCTTGGATGAGTTGGCCGAAGCGGCGGGCCGTGACCCCAGCTCGATCAACATTAGTGTCTACGGCGCACCCCACGACCGGGACGAGATCGCCAAATACGAGGATGCCGGCGCAAACCGCGCTGTCGTCAGCCTCCCCAGCACTTTGGAAGGTGAAGGTCTCGATGCCCTGGAGGAGTTGGCAACAAAGGTTCTCTCTTAAAGTTCTTTCATAACGTAATAATTATTAACCTGAACAATATTGCCAAATTCTCGGCGGCCCATATAATGTGTGTTGACCTTTCGGGCCGAGGCCCTGCAATAAGACTCACGCCATCTCATTATGAGAGCAACGGAGAAGATTCTGCTTAAAAACAGGAGCTTCTTCCGTCCCTAGGCTCGCACACTATGACAGTCGCCCAAATGGTTAAACGGGCTGTAAGCCAAAATACCCCACCAAATTTGCCCCCAAAATTTGCCCCCATAGGAGAGTGAATCACAATGGCACTTCCGGAAAGAATGAAGTTTGGCATTTTCCTGGGTCCTTTCCACCGGGTGGGTGAAAACCCCACGTTGGCCATGGACCGGGACATGGAACTAATCCAGTGGCTGGACTACTTGGGCTATGACGAAGCATGGATTGGCGAGCACCACAGCGCAGGTTGGGAGACAATTTCCTCGCCCGAAATATTCATGGCTGTCGCTGCCGACCGGACCAAGCACATTAAGCTCGGGACAGGCGTTATTAGCCTGCCTTACCACCATCCATTCATGGTGGCGAACCGGATGGTCCAATTGGACCACATGACGCACGGCCGAGTGATGTTGGGGGTCGGCCCTGGCGCTTTGCCGGGCGACGCATATATGCTGGGCATCGACGCCACCACCCAGCGGCAGCGCATGGACGAAGCATTGGGAATCGTTCTGCGACTGATGACCGAGACCGAGCCCATCACCTATAAGAGTGACTGGTTCGAGCTTAAAGAGGCTATGTTGCAACTGCGGCCCTTCCAGAAGCCAACTATGCCGATAACCGTGGCCTCTGTGCAGTCCCCGTCCGGCGTGGCATTGGCTGGCAAATACGGAGCTTCAGTTTTGACCATCACCGCCCCCAGAGACCCATCGCCTGACGGCAGATCGGACCTGCAAAACCTTTGGACCATCGCCGAGAATTCCGCAGCGGAGCACGGGCAGACCGTGGACCGTGACGATTGGCGCTTGGTGCTTCCGGTTCATTTGGCGGAGACCAAGAAAGAAGCAATGGAGGACGCCAGAATCGGCGCCGGCCGCTACCAGCGGGAGTATTTCGAATATACCATGGGGCGTGACCCCTTGGACTGCCCCCTGGAAAAGATAATCGACGTCATGGTGGACAACGGGACCTGGGTTGTGGGAACTCCGGACGACTGCATTGAAGGAATTAAGCGTCTGGAGGAGAGAAGCGGCGGTTTCGGCGGCTTCTTGGTTCAGACCATTGACTGGGCGCCCAGAGAAAAGCTGCTAAAGAGCTATGAACTGTTGGCCCGCTACGTCATGCCCCACTTCCAAGGCTCAGTGGCCAGCACCGCCGCTTCCAACCAATGGGCATACGAGCACCGGGAGACGCTGATGGCCGGCAGGAACCGGGCCATCGACAAAGCCAAAGAAGATTGGACCGGACGCGTCAGATAGGCCTGCATAAATTGCTGCCCCAGCATAATACCGGTCTTCTTGATCGGGGCTCATGATGCCCGGGTTCAGCAAACATTTTGTTGAAAGTCGCTGGCATTGAGGCTTTAGTTAGCCTCACTGCCAGCGTTACCGATGGCCGCCCCAATTCAATAGACGTGCTAGAGAGCCAAGTCCTGGGTCGGTTTCCACCTGGAGGCGTAACATGAAAGCAGTCTGGTACGAACAAAACGGGGACGCGGGTGTCCTAAACATCGGCGACATGCCCGACCCAGAGCCTGGACCCGAAGAAGTCCGAATTCGAATAGTGTCCTCCGGCATTAACCCTTCGGACTGGAAGCGGCGCCAAGGCCTGACGGCAACGATGGGTCACCCCAGAGTGGTGCCCCACCAAGACGGGGCCGGAGTTATCGACCAAGTGGGCTCCGGGGTGCCCGCCAACCGGGTGGGTGAGCGTGTGTGGTTGTACCAGTGCCAGATTGGGCGACCCTATGGGACGGCCGCCGAGTATACTGTCCAACCCGCAATCCGAGCCGTGCCTTTGCATGCGAACGTCAATTTTACCCAGGGAGCCTGCTTGGGGGTACCCGCCATGACTGCCCACCGGTGTTTGTTCGCTGACGGACCCGTGGCTGGTAAGACAGTCTTTGTGCCGGGTGGGGCCGGGGCTGTGGGCAACTACGCCATACAATTGGCCAAGCTCGACGGTGCTCAGGTCATCTCCACGGTGAGTTCCGACGAAAAGGCCAGTATCGCAAAATCAGCAGGCGCCAGCCACGTTGTGAACTACCGCACCGAAGACGTGGTCAGCCGCATTTTAGAGGTAACCGATGGCGCGGGCGTCGACCATATCGTAGAGGTGGACTTCGCAGGTAATTTCAAAATCAGCCAGCAAATACTGAAAGCCAACAGCGTCCTGGCGGTCTACGCCGCAGGCACTCCGCCACAGCCGCCGGTGCCGCTCCAGTTCAACGTCAGCAACGTAAACGTCAGGCTGGTCTTGGTCTACGACATGCCTGAGCCAGCCAAAACCGCCGCAGTTGAAGACATAAACAGGCTGGTAGAGCAGAACAAGCTCAGCCATCTTTTGGGGCCGCGTTTCTCCCTAGACACAGCGGCCGAAGCCCATCGGGCGGTGGAAGGCGGCGCGATCGGCAACGTGACCTTGGATGTGGGTACAGGAGATTAGCGCTCCTCGTCACGATCAGTCAACGGTAATCAGAGAATTTCTCGTTGCCATGCCCACCCTCACCCAGGGTATGGACCCAATCTGTTCCCCCACAATCAAATCCTAATCATCACCCGAAGCTCAGCTCGGATGCGAACTGGGAAGGGAGGGGGAGACCGTTGGTAATGTGCCAGGCGAATCCAGTTTACCCCCCATATTTATGTCGCTAGCTATTACCCATTGTCCTCTTGCGGGCGGTTTTCATCCGACATCATTGCGTCGATAATGTTGATCAAGTTATTGGGCCTGAGCAGGCCCGACCTTTTTTCAAAAATTTCTCCCTCCGAATTTATGAAAAGTGTGGTAGGCATGCTTGTAATCGAATATTTGCGAGTCACGCTGGAATCGGTGGTGAACCCGGCGGGATAGGTTATTCCCAGGTCTCGCAAAAGCTTCGCTGCTTCCAGGTGCCCACCGTCGCCAAAACCGGTAAACGGCCCAACGTCTACACCTATCAGAGTGATGTCGTCCTTAAATTGGTTGTGGAACTGCTGAAATCCTGGCATTTCCGCCCGGCAGGGAGGACATAGCGCAGCCCAGAAATTTAGGATCACCGGCCCGCCATGAAATCGCGAAAAGTTGATTTCCTTGGCTCCACCAACCTCCTCGACGCCTTGGTACAGGGAGATAGAAAAGTCGGCTGCTCTGACCAGACCGCTTCCCAAGGACACCAGAGTGACAGCCAAAGCCACGACAATTACCAAGGCTGCAGCCACGCCGCCATACAATAATCCCTTTCGCTGGTTCCTCCGTGCGCCGCTTCTAAAAGCGGCGGAGACCCTGCGCTTGGATCTCCTGCTGGACATTCCCAGACCCTCCTGGCTTAAATATCACGCCCGCCGTAGACTTCCTCGAATTACCAGCTTAAGATGCTCTGCCCCACAAAATGATTCAAATTTGAGGGGAATTAATCGAGGCCAATGCAATGCCAGCCAACAGAACCAGCCGTCCCAAGTTCCCAGCCCCGCAAGCATTTTTTTCGATAGTTCCCTTCTCCATTGCTTACGTCCCAAGCCTCAAAGCGGCCTTGCCCTGCCAAACGACCAGCCGACCCCCGCTCTTGTTTGGACTGGCTCTAAATTCTCGCCTAGCTAGGCCGCATGGTTGACACGCTGGCTAGCCAAAATCCGAGCACAAAAAAGCCGGTACCACTCGAGTGGTACCGACTTGTCTTTAGTTCGCTGGTCGGGGCGGCAAGATTTGAACTTGCGGCCCCCTACACCCCATGCAGGTGCGCTACCGGGCTGCGCCACGCCCCGACTGCCCCGATTATAACATAAATTTCCCGTGGTTCAGGAGACCCCAGCTGTCCAATTCGCCCTCTGCCGGAGCCTCAGGTCCATTTAACCGGAGCCCAACCATTAATGAGTGGCAGCGCCAATTGGCTTCGCCTATAATTGCCCGTGGGTCCAGAGTTGGATTCAGGTTGTATCTTCGACAATGCTTAACTATCCATTGCTGGGCTAGAGTGTTTGGACGTGGTAACAAACCAGAATTTGGCTACGGAGGTCTTGATGCCTGGACCGTTGCCCGGACCCCCGCCGGGACCCTTGGACGGAGTAAAGGTAGTCGAATTTACCGAAATCATCGCCGGGCCCTTGGCTGGCATGCTTTTGGCCGATTTGGGCGCCGAGGTCATTAAGGTCGAGCCTCCATGGGGTGAACCATGGCGCTTCGTTCAAGCCTTTTTGCCGACCGAGAGCCGGGTATTCATGGCCTACAATAAGGGCAAGCGTGGCCTGACATTGGACCTGAAAACTGCCGGGGCCCGCCAGATTCTGGAGCGCCTGATACTCCAAGCTGATGTGGTTTTGGTGAACTACCGCCCGGATGTGGTGTCTAAGCTGGGCTTGGATTACGACTCTTTGTCTGCTTTGAACCCTCGGCTGGTTTATTGCGACTTGACCGCTTACGGTCGCCAAGGACCGGACGCCCACCGGCCCGGTTACGATGTGGTGCTCCAAGCTCTTTCGGGGATGTTGGCCGCCGAAGGGAAAATGAGTGAGGGAACGCCTCAGCCTATTGTGTCCACGCCACTAATCGACACTACATCGGGGTTTAGCTTGGCATGGTGCGTCTGCGCCGGATTGTATGCTAGGGAGCGTACCGGCCTTGGTCAGAAGGTGGAAACAACGCTGCTGGGCACCACCCTGGTCCATTTGGCCATGCGGTTTTTGCAAGTGGAAAACATTGACCAACCAGTACGGGATCAGACCCTGGAGGACTTGGCGGCCTTTCGAGCAGCCTCTGTTTCTTATCAGGACATCCTCAACTTCTATCAGGAGTCCCATTCACCCCTGCCCGGCAATATTTACTACCGCGTATACGCAACCCAAGATGGGGCTATTGCCGTGGGCTGCTTGAGCGACCCCCTGCGCCGCCGCCTGCTGGACGTGCTAGGCCTGACCGACATCCGGTTCGAGCCCGGCCATGACCCTACGTCACCGGAGTCTATGGCCTTTGGGCGTGATTTGGAAAAGAAGGCCGACGGGATGTTTCTGGAAAAAACGACGTGTCAATGGCTGGAAATTCTGGATAACCGGAACATCCCTGCCGGTCCGGTCCGGTTCATTGAGGAGATGGTGGACCACCCTCAAGTAATAGCCTCCGGGCTTCTCGCCGAGGTGAAACACAAAGAGGCGGGCAGAGTAAAGATGGTCGGTCCCTTGGCGAAGTTCAATGGAACATTCCCGCCGCTGGCCTCGGCATCGCCAGCGTTGGGACAGCATACCGCGGAGATTCTTTTGGAGCTGGGCTATACCGCCGAAGAAGTCGACCAATGGCGGCAGGACGGGGTAGTCGTTTAGCCCAGCAGCAATCGCCGGTCTAGCGGCGCGAGGTTTCTATAATATTTGGCGACGATAAGACAAGCCAAATATGATATAAGTAGAAAATAATATAGGGGCAGCTGCTTCGCTGCCCCTACTTTTTGCCGGATGTAGCCATTAACCCTGCGCATCGCCGGAACGGTGCCTAGAGTCACGGTACCTAAAATCAACGTAAACGGGAATTGCGGTGATGGCAGTGCAAATGTTGAGAAACTATTTGATACCGCCTAGGAAATCCGATACCGCACTCTGAAATTCCTGGGGTTTCTCGACCTGAGGCGAATGGCCGCAGTGGTCGATAACTTTTAGCGTGGCATTTGGCAACGCCTTCTGATATTGCACTCCGCACTCTTCAGGAATAATGGCATCCTGCTTTCCCCACACTACCAGGGTCGGAGTGGACACCTTGGCCAGATAGTGACTCAGGCTGGGATTGTGCAAATATGGCCGCCAGCAAAGCCGGGATGCCATCGCCTGGTTTGAGTGTTGAACATCTGATTGCTCGGGCGTCAACGCTTGGGTGTACTGGTCATAGTTCTCCACCTGGGATGTGTCGTAAAACCGCAGCTTCAGGCGGGTATCGTTGCCAACCATAAAGATTTCAGCAATTTCTCCATTTTCCGGCTTGATGCCAGCAGCATCAATCAGAACCAACGCCTTTATTTGATGCCGGTCCATAGCAGCCATTTCCGCCGCAACCCAACCGCCCATCGAAGCACCCATCAGGACATACTGGTCCAAGCCTAAAGCCGCCACCAATTCCTGATTAAAGTGGCAAACGTCGGTGATGGAGCCAACCCAATCGGGTCTGGGAGTCCCGTTAAATCCGGGCATAGACGGCGCGTAGACCGTGTGACTTTTGGCCAGTTCTTCGTGATACGGCTGCCAACCTGCGTTCCCGCCTGCTCCGTGAAGGAAAAGCAAGGCCGGACCGGAGCCGCCAGAGAACATTTGTACGTCGATACCGCCTACACTGAGTTTGGATTCATTAGCGCTCATGGTCGTCGTCATTTCGCCATCCTCATTTCTTAAAGTCTATTTTGGTGACCTTCTTGGTATGAAAAGCAACCCCCAACGCCAACCCCATCGGGTGCTCCGGTACAATGCGCAATACGACCGGGCACTCGCAACACAGCTCGAGTCCGTCCGTGTCTGACTTAGGGATTCTCGACCAAAAGCCAAATGTTGTCAAGGTGGCCCTTGAGTGTTTGGGATGCCTAGCCCTTGACAGCAATTAGACCCGTTACTACTATTATCGCAACTGGACTGTATTACCGACGCTTTTCACCTCAAGGTCCAGACTTCATATCCACCGCTCATTGGGGATTAGTCCAGTGGTAGGACGCCTGACTCTGGCTCAGGAAGCAGAGGTTCGAATCCTCTATCCCCAGCCACCGCTTGCAGCTACGCGAGCCATCTAAGGAGTGTACAGCCCAATGGCAAACATCAAACTTCCGGTGTTACTCACTCCAGGGGAAGATGGTCAATTCGTCGCCCAGATTCCCATCATTCCTGGCTGCATCTCCCAGGGCAAGACACGGGAGGAAGCCCTGGAAAAAATCCGCGAGGCGGCGTTGCTCTGCCTTGAGTGTATGGAAGAAGAGGGCTGGTCGTTACCCGAAGAGTACAGCGTGGAGCAAGTGGAGCTAGCCATCTAGTGTTCCGGCTTCCCGTTATGTCCGGGAACGAGTGTATTGCCGTTTTGCGGCGCTTTGGATATGAGGCTGTCCGAACACGAGGAAGCCATGTGCGCCTGGGGGCATTAGGACGCCGTCCTGTCACCGTCCCGCTCCATCGTGAACTTGACCGCGGGACACTCCGTGAGATTTTGCGGACAGCAGGTGTGAGCGTCCAGGAATTCGTTGAGGAAATGCGCCGGTGACGCGGTTTTGGCGGATCTAGGGAGTAACCAGACGACACTGATGACTAACCTAACTGATTTTCGGAACCCAATCGATTCTTGGATTGCTGCTCTCGAAGACAAGCGGCGTAAGTTGCGCGAGTTACTGGACACACTGACTGTGCAGTATCCGTTATGGAGGACGGGGGATTCTTGCGACTCGATGCGCGCCCCGAGTATTTCATGTTGCCGGCAGTGATCCTACAAAATATAAAGTTTAACTTTATGTTTATGCGCGGACAACTGTGCGATCGAGAATGGTGGGAGCGTCATCAGGCACATCTTTTTGGGGCACAGAATAACGACCAAGCGCACGTAGAGGGGTTAGAAGGTTACCAGACGATGAGAAGGCAGTATTCCATCAGCCAGGTAACAACAGTCACTGAATATACTTTAGCAACTGTAGCTACATCTGGGCACGGGGCAATAAGCGTCAGTCGGCCTACCCGCCGCCTCCGGCCGCAAGAAGTTCGATGGTCGTCCTGAGTGCCCAGCCAACCCCTTTTCGGGCTGCCAGTAGTTGCGGTATTGACATAGCCAATCCACCTTTTTGGTAATAGACATTTGAACTCCTAACAAAGTGTTGCGCAAGCATGCTTAAGCCACTTGTTAGTCAAACGCTTTTTTGGCCGCACCCCACGTTATTTCCTGTCGCCTATATTGAACGACTAGCCTCTCCAAAAAAGTCTTTCCTCTCTTTCCCCCGGACATCGTCCGTAATCCTTCTTTTCCCCCAGATAGTTAAGCCCAGCCGCCCCACCCTGTCAGTTTGTGAAATTCCTGGAGAGGACGCCGATTGGTCGAAGTAACTGGATTGTGCAAACCGATTGACATTGGCTACCGTAAGTCCCACTAGGTTGACACTACCAAAGCGCCTGCGTAACATGATTTTTAGTATCGTGCAATGCCGGTAGAGCGAAAGCCTTGGCGGTGTGGACTCACTTTGGCAGCATCAACTCCCATTGTTTTCACGACGTTTTCACGATGTTTTCACTATTCATCGACCCAAAAATCCGTTGTTCCAGCCTAAGGTGACGGCAAAATGTCTAGGCTTGCCCCGTTAGGGCGATTAGCCAGCAAGTGGTACATTTCCACGTCAATCATTATCGGCTTGGGAATCATCCTGGGCTCCATGGTGTTCTTCAACGTGTGGCCCGGCAAACCCAAGATCGGGATGATTAACATCCCGTTCACCGTTATCACCGACCGGTCCGCCTTTGAGATAGCCTCGATGCTGGAGTATGCCCGGGTTGAGGACTCCATTGATGCTGTGGTGATTACCATTAACAGCCCCGGAGGTGGCGCTGCCGCCAGCGAAGAGCTATTTTTCGAGACCGCCAAGCTGCGGGAAAAGAAGCCGGTGGTTGTGGTGATGAACGACTTGGTGGCCTCGGGCGGTTACATGATGGGCTTGGGAGCCAACTTCATTTACGCCAAACCGTCTTCGTTCATCGGGGGAATCGGAGTAATCCTCTCTCCCGTGCCAGCATTCATTCCCAGACCACCCACTGAACGGGACGTGTTGACCGGGCCCTTCAAGGCAGAGGGCGGCGACAGAAGACACTATGTCTCGCTAACAGACCAACTCAAACAAGCTTTCGCTCAGTTGGTGTCCACTCAGCGGGGACACCTGCTCACCAAGCCTTTGTCTGAGGTTACGCAAGGCCAAATTTTCTCGGGCATCGAGGGTGTCCGATTGGGCTTGGTGGATGCTATAGGTGGCCGTACCGATGCTATTGAAAAAGCTGCCAGTCTGGCCGGGGTCTCCGGTTACGACATGGAAGACATAAACACAGAGGTTTCCCGCATATTCAACGAAAAACGGCAAAGAGCCCGCGGGTCCTCAGGATCGGACGAGGCATTAACGAAGCGGCTTAATGGCCAAGGGGAGAGAAACGGTTTCGGGTTGTTTCAAGAAGATGTAGATTCCAACCTGTTGGGCACTCTCCCCCTGCCCGGAGGTATTGGGGAAGACCCAAATAAAGCCCTTCCGGATTTCCCCTTAAAAATTAACGGTCCAAACGCTTATTACCTATATGTCGGCCCCTCTCCTTAGAATTGGCATATTTCTGCTGCTGCCCATAGCCGCCCTGGCTTTCTTCCTGGGTGCTTACTTCTTCTTTTACCGTGGCGGTTACGAGGCTCCTCCCCCGCTTGATATTTCCTTTGAGCATATTGTCCAACCCACCTCCAGCAAGGCGAGTTTTAGCGAGGTGCCACAAATCCACGAGGGGACGCTACTCGTTGATGGTGTCCATCGCAATGAGTTCACCAAAGAAGAGATCTCCCCATTGCTGGCCAAAATAGCCGACCGGGGCTACAGCATCGATATAGTTGGTGAAACCGCAAGAGATGGAAGGTTTATTAGGCTGAGATCGGATAATCCCTTTGACCTGTTTGCCCAGAAATTGAGGCAAGCCGACAGCCTCGCGGTTATTTTGCCCAATGAACCATTTTCATCTAAAGAGGCGGACCTCGTAGAACGGTTCCTCGCCAAAGGGGGACGTCTACTGCTAATCGGCGACCCAACCCGCGACCATGATATCAATAGTCTGGCCGCGCGATTTGGAGTACGCTTCCAGCCGGGCTACCTTTATAACACCATAGAGTACGACCTTAACTTTCAGAACATCTACGTCAGGGACTTCCGTCCAGACCTCCTCACCCAAGGGATTGGCCAAGTTGTTTTTTACACCGCCGGGTCAGTGAAGTCTTCAGGACCTGGGTTGGCTTACACCGACGGAAATACCCGCTCTACGGTGGTGGAACGAGTTGAGCAGTTTTTCCCGATGGTCAAGACAAGCGACGATCAGGTGGTGGCCATCGGAGACATGACATTTATGGTGCCGCCTCGGAACGCCATTTTGGACAATGACAGGTTGATCTCAAATATTGCCGACTTTCTTACCACCGGTCAGCGAACGTTCGACTTGGGCGATTTCCCCTACTTCCTGGGGGATAATGTTGAGATTTTGCTGGGCAGTTCGACGCTAATCGGACAAGGGACGGCAGCCAAAGCTCTGCTCACCGGCCTTCATAAAAATTCCCGCATCGTTGGTAGTGAGGACATCGCCCAAGATACTGTTTACTTGGGTCTGTATCAGGACGCTTCCGATGTAGCCCAATATCTAGAGGTGAACGGTATCAGGGTTGGTGATTCACTGCGTACACCGTTTACCCCGGACCTCGACAAGAAGGGCAGCGGCCTCATGCTCTTCCATAAAGGCCCAGACAGAAACGTTTTCGTTATCTTAGGCGACACGGAAGGTTCCATCACCGACATGTTGGATCAACTTGGGTCCAGTGCGTTCCGAGCCGGATTGGTCAGCGATTTCGTAGGAGTGTACCGAACTCCATGAAGATGTTCCTCCCGGTAAACCCCTTGTCAGTAATCCGGCACAGGGCGATCAAAGCAACGGCCTTTGCCGCTGCCGTAATGCTGTTGGCGGCGGCAGCGTGCGGCTCTGACGACCAATCGCCTTCCCGTGGCGTGGCCGCGCAGCCAACCCCCGATGCGCGAGCCACCATCACAGCTTTAGCCCGAACGGGGAATGTGGGCCTTCCCACGCCAACCGCTGTTCCGGCCGCCGACCGAGCAGTGGCGGTAGAATTCTCAGCAGGGCATGAAGATATATCTCTACGTTGGGACGCCTTTCATGCCGAATTTGACGTTTGGCGCCAAGGCCTGACCCAATGCACGCCCGGCGCTGCCCAATCCGCTCTTTCAAATTTTGCGGGTGATTTTGCTCGCATCACGGAATCCGCTAGGGAATTGCCCCGGCCCATGGTGATTCGAAACTTGGCGGACGATTTAATCAAAGCAGCCGAGGGAGAGGCGGCGGCCCTCAGGATGTTGAGGGACACCTGGCAGCCAGGCGACACAAGTAACAACTCCAGTGCCGCCGTAGCAACTGAGGGTGATACGGAAGCATCCGAGGGTTCGAGCGCCGATTCAAATCCTGTGGACATGGTGTCTCCCTTCGAGTCGTTGGCCGTTGCTCGTTCCCAGTCTGCCCTGCTGCGGAGAAGCGTGGCAGACGCCCTCCTTGACCGTTCCGGTCGGACAGATGCGGCCGCCCAGACCGAAATCGACGCATTCTCCGAGATATTAGAGGAACTTGAACTCGCCTGGGATAAATTCCACGTTGACTACGATGAGCTTCGCACCGAGGTAGTAGGCCTAACCAGTGGCGAAGCCGCATCGCTCCTGGGCGCCACGCTCGCGCGGTTCACCGATATCGTATCCTCAGTCAGGGCATTGCCCGACGGCGGCGCGACATCCGGCATCGCACAGATCTTGTCGAATGCCGCGCAAGAAGAAGAGCGGGGCCTCCGTAGACTTCGCAGCGCAATCCAGAATGGTGGAGCTTCAACGGTCGAGGAAGCGGCTCAAGAATCGAACGGCGACGCAAATGGCGAAGAGGAAACCGACACCCCCGCTGGCAATTCCGAAGCTGTGGTAGATACCTCCGCATACGACGCCTTCGATTCGCAAATCGCAGTCAGCAATGCAGCCCGAGTAGAGGCCAGGAGAATCTTGACGCTGGCCAAGCTGGATATCGATTCGGAAACCAAGCTTCTGGTTGCCGAATTCACCAGCCAATACGACAGTCTGACTCAGGCTTGGAATTCGTTTCACAAAAGCTACGACGATTGGCGAAAGACCGACGGCGGATGTAACCGTTCCCAGGTGGTCCAAGAGTTGGGTAAATTCGGCGTCACCATTGGCGAAATCGCCAAGGACGCACGAAACCTGCCCGCCGCTACAGTGCTGCGCCCCATGGGGGAACTGTTGGTGGAAGCCGCCGAACGGGAAGTTCGAGCGTTAAGAGACCTGGGAAATTTATGGGAACCCTACAACACCGGGGTTTATACGACGCTGGACCAAGAAACAACCACAGCCAATAGGCTGCGACGTCAGGTGGCCGTTGGTTTGCAAGAGCTATCAGAGCGCTTTGGAATCTCGCCATAAGACGGCTTTTGGGATAATCCGGACGTCCACCCATCCCAATCTACCCATCCCAATCTACCAAGGTAAATCGAATTGCGGCTTTGCACCAAAATTGTCATTCTGGGGAGCGAAGCGACGAAGTATCGTTCCTCAGGCACAAAGATTCTTCGCTCAGCTCAGAGCTTGTGAATAAATACCTCTGAGTGGCCTTATTGAGACTAGTTTCAAAGCTGTATTGAGACTGAAAATCGGCG
>MUCU01000015.1 GCA_002817055.1 SAR202 cluster bacterium Io17-Chloro-G7
ATTTCGCCCTTCCCCATCAAGCACCTCCACACACCTTTGGGGAAATCATAAACTAAATTTCAAACTATGTTCAAGTTTTGAGATAGTTTCTTAGTGGGACCTCAACAGGTTGATCGCTGATTTCAGATTTTGCTTCGCCGACCGTTGCGCCAGCCAACTCAGGCAAATCCGCAGCCGATTGCACCACAGCCACTTGCCCCATGTCCAAATCTTCCAGAGCGACGCTTTGAGCGTTTTCCGGAGGTTCGGCAATTCCCGGCAGATTTATCTCTGTGGCCCGTGGCCTATTGCGGCCTTTTTCCGAGGCAGGCCGCCCTTTTGCTGTCCTCTTGAGTCCGCCAAATAGTTTTGCGACGCTCGGGAAATTATCTGAAAACCATCCCATGTTTGCCTTCCTTCGACACCACCTCCCGCACCCCTAATCACACAATTCATCCGCCGGCAAACCGCCGGATTGCTATTGTCATTATAAGTTTGGTAAAAAATGGAGTCAATTGAATCACACTCAACAAATGGCCAAAACAACGTTTTCGTAACAGGATACGGCAATCCGAAGGGCTTTCCGGCTGGATTACGGTATGTTAGGCCAACGGCATCGGGCCAACGGGCGCATCACGGGATGCCCAACGTCAGACCACCGGGCGCCCGTATGCCGACGGGGGTACAGAATAGATTGGCTGACGAATAGCCTTGACACCCCTAGGGTGCTGTGATATTTTTCACCTGGCCTTCGCCGGGCAGTTGACCAGCTATGAGTTGAATCCGGCGCAAGGAGCTATATAAGCATGTTAGAAGACGCAAAACCACTAACTAGCGCAAACTGGAACGACATTCACTTGTGGCTCACATATTTTTGGATCTATGTGCCGCTGGTATTGACGTTTGCCCTTACCATGTTGACCGCTCATGCGATCATCCCGTCTTTGATGATGACTGGGCACATGCCTGCCTCGATTGGGCCGTTGTCAGTCAATCCTGGTTTAATTGGCAGGATTAGAATCCTAATGACGGCGTTTGCGGCTCTTGTGGCGGTTGCGGCGGTCGTCATGATGGTCCTGACCATAAATAAGGCGTTGGATGTAGACAAATTCTGGGATCGGTGGTTAATCTAGTCCGCCTTTAGTAACTTGCGGTTGGGCCAATACGGTCAGATCAAGTTCTAATAATACAGGCCGGTACTGTTCAATCCGGCAATCTTAAGGAATACATGGCGATTAATAGTACCCACGGCAGCGGAAGGATTACAGGGATTACGCTGTGAGGAGACCCCGAGGAAAAATGCTGGCCTTGGCCCTAGCCGGGTCTGGCATAACCGTGATTCTGGGTTTCGTGATTGTGGTATTGCTTATCTCTTGGTATTCCAACCCACCATTTGGCTTGGGCAACGCACTGGCTCAACCCGTCGCATTTCCACATACGGTGCACGTAGCCGACAACGGGATACAATGCGAGTTCTGCCACAGGAATGTGACCAAGGGTGAAGCAGCCACCGTTCCGGCAGTGGAGCAGTGCCTGTTTTGTCACGTGAACATAGAGGGCCAGACAGATCAGGCGAAAACGGAGATATCCAAGGTCAGGGTTAGTTTTGAGACCAATCAGCCGATTAACTGGGAACGTGTACACCGGCTACCGGATCACGTCAGATTCGTTCACGAAGCCCACATACGCGCTCTCACCGCCATGGACGAATCGAGCCGCGACTCCGCTCAGAAAATCCAGGCGGCGTGCTCGATATGTCACGGAGACATTTCCAAGTCCACAGAGGTTAAACCCAAGCGGTTCCAGTCCCTTAAGATGGGCACTTGCCTAGACTGCCACCGGTTCCTTTCCTTGGTGCCCGACGACGAGGGATACAACAAACCCGAGTTTACCGATATACCCACCGATTGCACGATATGCCACAAATAATGTCTAAAATAGCAAAACAAAATGTTTGCGTTCTGGGCCATTTTTTGAGCCAATCCCTGGGCCGAATAGTATGAAATTAACACGCCGAAATTTCCTGGCTTGGGCTGGAGTTGGAGCGGTTGGCGCCGTCGCATGCGAAGGCTTTGGCATTCGCGAAGGAGAATTCGACATCCAGAGCCCGGTCAGTCTTCCCGAGGACTTGGTCAAGGGGAAAGACAACTGGTACGCAACGCTGTGTCGCAACTGCAACTCCGGCGAAGGGATAGTCGTCCGGGTTATGGAAGGAAGGGCCAAGAAGATCCAAGGGAACCCGATGTTCCCCATCAACCACGGAAAGCATCGCCCGGCTTGCGAGGCGGCTTTACAAGCCCTATATCACCCTGACCGCATTGCCACTCCAATGCAGCGCTCAGGAGCCAGGGGTTCGGGCCAGTTTTCGCCCATATCTTGGTCCGCCGCTTTGGACAAGCTAGAGCAAGAACTAAAGGTCAGGGGCAGTTCCATGCTCATGACCACCGATCCGTTGCGTGGCCACTTGGGCACATTAGTCCGCAAGTTTACTGAATCCGTGGGCGGTCGCTACTTGGGGTTCGACACGCTGGACCACGCAACCTTTAGGGCGGCGGTCAAGGACGTGTTCAACCAAGACCTGTTGCCCGATTTCGACCTGGCCAATACCCACTTTCTGCTGTCCTTTGGCGCTGATTTCCTTTCTACCTGGGTGTCGCCAACCCGCTGGAATATTGGGTATGGCGAGTTCCGTAATGGCAAAGAGAAGGAGAGAGGCACCCTGTACCAGGTGGATTCCCGGTTCTCCATGACTGCAGCCAATGCCGACAAATGGTTGCCCATAGAACCGGGGTATGAAGGCTACTTGGCCTTGAGCCTGGCCCACGTGATAATCTCTGAAAATCTTCAGGCAGCAGGGGTAGACGTCGGCGCCCTGACCGGAGGCCCGTCCGCCGAAGCAGCAGGAGTTCTGGAAGCTTTCCGGCCCGAAGCCATGGCTGAACGGGTGTTTCTCTCGGGTAGCATGCGCGGCGATGAGGGTGTCGAAATTATTCGCCGCCTTGCCAGGGAGTTCGCAAGCAAGAAGCCTAGCCTGGCGCTTGGCGGCGGCTCTGCCGGGGCCCAAACAAACGGTTTGTTCAACCTTCGAGCGATATACGCATTAAATTATCTGGTTGGTAGTGTCGCCGCAGAGGGTGGCATCCGCTTTAACCCCGGAAGCCCTTTGGAAGATGTGCCCGCTTCTCCTCAAGTAGGAACGCTAAACGACTGGATCAGGGTTAAACAGGACTTGGACGTTGGCGCGATCAATATGTTAATGCTACGCCAAGCCAATCCAGTCTACGGCCTTCCGGAACAGGTCAGGTTTAGAGACGCCATTACGACGGCCAACGACTTGTTCGTGGTTAGCTTCTCCCCATTCCTGGATGAGACCAGCGCATTGGCCGATTTGATACTTCCGGACCGGACGCCCTTGGAAGATTGGGGCGACGACATTCCGGAACCGGGGCCGGGCTATCAAGTTGTTGGCTTCCAGCAGCCAGTGGTCAACCCGTTCCACGAATTGGACCCACAAAGTTTCCCCGATCTCTTGCTGACTATGGCCCAAGAGCTAGGCAAAGAAGGAGACTTGCCCTGGCCGAATTACCGGTCGATGTTGCGGGAAGGGGCTGACGCCTTATTCGCCCTGAACCGAGGTTCAATCCAAGCGTCCTCAGCTGACGATTTCTGGAACCAGGCGCTGCAAAAGGGCGGTTGGTGGGACGAAAACGCCGCTGGAACTCAGAACGTGGCGGCGCCCGCCGGATTGTACAGCAACTTGGTCCGGGACGCAGCCACTCCCAAATTCGCCGGAGCAGCCGGGTCAGACAACACCTTTTATCTGGTGCCATTCGCTCATAACACTTTGCAAGACGGCCAATACGCACACTTGCCTTGGTTGCAAGCGGCGCCTGACCCGTTGACTACCATCACTTGGCAGACTTGGGCCGAGATTAACGACGTGGACGCCCGCTTCCTTGATATCAAGGAAGGCGACGTGCTCCTGATCGCTTCGTCCAGAGGCTCAATACGAGTGCTGGCATACCCAACTCCGGCTTCTCCCACTGGGACCATTTCAGTGCCACTGGGTCAAGGCCACCGTTATGGGACTGAGTACGCTTCGGACCGTCCGGGAAACGAGAGTTCCAATGTCATGGACATTTTGGAGCCAGCACAAGTCGAAGGCACTGGCTCATTGGCCTGGGCCAATACTTGGGTAAATGTAACTAAAACCGGGGATAGTGTTAAAGTAGCCAAATTCGAAGGAATCGTCCGAGCGGTAGAGTTGGGGATTCTACCTTCCGAGCGGATTATCCGCACCATCACGCCAGAGGAGGCATAGCCTCAGGTCGAAGAGGGCCTCAGGTCAATGAACCTAATAGATATTCGCCCGTAAATTTAGACGTATATTTCAAGCGTTTGGTCAAGAGGCAGTAGCGCAAATGGTAAGTTCTAGAGCTCCACACAAATGGGGAATGGTTGTCGACCTGGACAAATGCACGGGGTGTCAAGCCTGTGTAGTCGCCTGCCAGTCCGAGAATAACCTGCCAATTAATACGAAAGATTTTTTCCTGCAGGGCCGTGCTTACGAGTGGATTCGAATCGAGCGGTATTGGGAGGGTGAGTACCCCAATGTCAAAGCTCGGTTTATCCCAATTATGTGTCAGCATTGCGAGAACGCACCCTGCGAACCGGTATGCCCGGTGTTCGCCACCTACCATAATGAACAAGGGATGAACGTACAGATTTATAACCGTTGCGTGGGCACTCGCTACTGCGCTAACAACTGTCCCTACCAGGCCAGGTTCTTTAATTACTGGGAGCCGGTGTGGCCCGAGCGCATGCGGAACCAATTGAATACAGACGTCACAGTCCGCAGCCGGGGCATCATGGAGCGGTGCAGCTTCTGCGTGCAGCGCATCCGCCGGGGCGAACTGACCGTGGAAAGGCAGGAAAAAGGAACACTAGATTACAAGACGATGAAAGAGCGCAACCACTTGCCCGCTTGCGTAATGTCCTGTCCCACTAACGCTCTGATGTTCGGCGACCAGGGAGATCCCACCAGCCCGGTACACGATTATTTCGAAGATGCAAACAAACAGATCGAGGCTCGCCACGCCGGCCATCACGAAAGCGAATCAAGGGTCTATAGGCTGCTGGAAGAAATGGGAACGAAGCCGAATGTGGTCTACCTGAAGAAAGTGGACCTCTACCCCGTGAATAAGGTCTAAGCTGAGAAACGACCGGACCTTGAAACCGCAACCTTAGGCGAAGTCCTAAGACCATAGGCAGAAGAAGGTTAAACACTTGGCAGCCAGCGAAAATAAATATTCAGGAATGTGGGTCTTCCCATCAGCCGAAGGCATGACCCGGGACGTGGCCGCCAAAATGGCCGCCACACCCAGGATATTCCCTCTGGTCATGACCGCTGCGGGTGTTTTGTTTATCCTGGGTATCATCGGGTTCATCGTCCGGGCAGTGGACGACGGTTTCGACGATTATGCGGCCTGGGGCTACTATGCGGCCATTTTCTCCATGGTATTCATGGTTGCCGGAGCAGCCCCGTTGGCGGCAGTGGCTTTCCGTCTTACCAAGAGCCACTGGCGTAGGCCGCTGTCCCGCATATCGGAAATGTTCGCGGTCCTCGGCATTTTCTCGACGCTGATGCTGATCCCCTTGATGATTGCGATGCCGGCCATAAATAACACTGAATTCGTGGTCGGTTCCGAATCCATGGAAATACGAAGGACCATTTGGTTTGAGGTACCCATTGGCGCGCCTTTGTCCTGGGACATACTGGGCTTGGTATTCCTCACCATATGCGGACTGGGCATTCTCTGGCTGTCGGCACTACCCGACCTGGCCGAATGCAGGTTAACCGCAACCGGTTTCCGCGCCAGGATATACCGTTTACTGTCGGGTCACTGGTTTGGTACCAAGCGGCAATGGAACACCCAAAAAGCCGGTCTAGCGATCTTGGGCGGTTTCTATTTCATGCTGCTAATCTTTGTACAATTCGTCATCGTGTCCGACTACGCAATGAGTTTGGTGCCCGGCTGGAAGGACTCGATTCTCCCGCCGCTTTACACATTGACCAGTCTCCAATCATCGTTGGGCGCAATCTTAATCATCCTATTCATCCTTCGTCGCTGGGGCGGTTACGGGGAATACATTGGCGTAGCCCCATTTTGGTCGGCCAGCAAAATTCTCTTAGGCCTGACACTACTGTGGGTTTACCACACATTCGCCTTCTTCATCACGTTCTGGTTCGGTCGCTTGGAAGTGGAACAGAACATTATCAAGTACCTGTTCATCGAATCTTATGGCGGAGCTTTCGCCGCCAATCTGTTCTTTAGCTTCGCAGTCCCATTCCTGATACTTTTGTGGAACCCCGTGCGGAAGACAGCATGGGGGCCGGCCTTGGCCGGTCTGTCGGCGCTGGGTGGGGCGTTCATATTTAACATCAGGATGTTTGTTGGCTCATTCAATGCAACCGACGGCCAGGAAATCTTCAACGTTGGTCTGGCAAGAGTACCGGGACCAACCTACCCTGACGTATTCGACGTTTTCATGGTGATCGGAGGAATCGGTGCGGCCATATTCATATATTTGCTCGCCACCAAGATAGTTCCGATCCTGTCGGTCTGGGAAACCAAGGAAGGAGCCAAATACCAGAAGATGGGTACCCTGATAAAAGGTGAGTACCTGATTCTGGCTAAACCCGAATAACCGTCTTTTCCAAATTCACGTGAATTCTTGAGCTAGTCGGAGCAAGTCCTTCGGCAGGCTCAGGATGAACGGTGGGTTGTTCGCTCGTGTTGAGTTCGGCGAACCACCGGTGGTAACGAATTCTTAGGAGCTTCCATGCAGGAAGGTAGAGTCCTACCGACAAGACAAGTCAATGCGGACTTGCTTAAGTCGATTTTACATTCGCCTAAGTGGTTCTGGATAACCATTGCTTTATTAGCCATAGTCGTCTTGGGTGCAATGAGCGCTGCCGGTTTGATGTTCAATAAGGGGCTAGGCATTACCGGCCTCAACCGGCCTGTCATGTGGGGCTTCTTCATCACCAATTTCGTGTTCTGGATTGGCATCAGCCACGCCGGGGTGATGCTCTCGGCGATTTTGAGACTTTCCAAGGCCGAATGGAGACGGCCGGCGACACGAGCTGCCGAGATTCTTACGGTGTTCTCGTTAATGACAGCGGTGCTGATGCCGCTGATCCACAGCGGTCGTCCTTGGCGTCTAATTTATTGGGTGTACACGCTGCCCTTCGTGCCTTACGACTTCGCCCGGGGCGTCTGGCCCAACATTCGGTCTCCGTTGGTTTGGGATCCAAGCGCCATTTTTACCTACCTTACTTCCAGCATATTATTCGTCATGATCGCGCTACTCCCTGACTTTGCGGTACTACGGGACCGCACCACCGGGATGAGCCACCGCATTTACGGTCTGTTGGCCATGGGGTGGCAGGGTAACCCCCGCCAGTGGAAGCTGCAGATTATCGCCGGGGTGTTGCTGTCAGCTCTAATCCTCCCAGTTTTCGTTTCGGTCCACAGCATAGTCTCCTGGGACTTCGGTATGGCCGTGTCCGTTAAGTCGTGGCACTCGACTATTTTCGCTCCTTACTTCGTCGTTGGCGCCGTGCACTCGGGAGTGTCCGCCGTTGTTTTCGTCCTGATTCTGCTGCGGTGGGTTTACAGTTGGCAGGACTATATACGCTTGGAGCATATTGACGCTCTGGGCAGGCTCTTGATCGTAGTAGCCACCGGTTGGTTCTACTTCTTTGTGATGGAAGTCATCTTCGGTTTCTACGGACGGGAGGTAGACGAAATTGCCGTCCGTAGCTTCCAATTCACACAAGCGCCATGGAATCTATGGATGATATTCTTCGTAGGCCTGACCTACTTCCTGCCTGTGGCCTTGTGGTTGCCTCGAACGTTCCGACGTAATCTTTGGATCATGTCGGTAGCCTGTATTGCAGTGAACATAGGCATGTGGTTGGAACGGTTCCTGATCATCGTCCCAGGGTTGGCCCAGAAACAGGTGTTTACATTCGACTGGAACACCTACGCTCCCAGCAGTATCGAAATTGTGATCATTGCGGGTACCTTCGCCATGGTAACGATGCTGATGCTGCTTATCAGCAGGGTAGTGCCATTGATACCTCTGTATGACATCAAAGAGGGCGACATCCTGAAGACCGAGATTCAGGTGGGACGCCGAACGGTGCCGGCAACTTTCAGAGAAGACTAGGAATTTAGACGGAGCAATCACTGAAACTCACGGTCCATCGTTTCTGCCATTGCGTGCAGGACTAGTGACCGTGAGGGTTAGAGGGGGAACCATGGCGAGACTGCCGATTTTGGGCCTGTTTGAAGATGCCAACTATGCCGCTGAAGCTGGGGATGCTTTAAAACGGGCCAATATATCCGAAGACGACTACGATTTCTTGACCGATGCTCCTTATCCCGAAGGCGCGTTCGGAGAGCGCGAAGAAAACCATCGGCTTTACGTCTTTCCTTTCCTCGGCGCCTTAGTAGGTATAACCGCCGGGATACTGCTTACGTCCATGACCCAGTTGGCTTACCCATTGACCCAGGGCGGCAAGCCGATATTGTCACTACCGCCCATGGCTGTCGTAACCTACGAGACGACAATGTTGGGCGCCATCATTTTTACGGTTCTGGGCATAATATTCGAGTCGCGGCTTCCCAAAATCAAATTAGGGCTATACGACACCCGGATTACCGAGGGATACATCGGCGTTCTGGTAAACGCCGACGAAGAAAAGCACACAGAAATATCGGGCATATTTACGCAAGCGGGGGCCGTTGACGTGGTTAGGGAGAACTAGGGTTCCTGGTGTATTCGATTAACAACATGATTAAAAACCTGCTACATATTACCGAGCAAACAGACCGAACAGTTAACTCTGGTTTCAAAGTAAACTCTCGTCTCAACATGAGATTGGCCGGGAAATTCAGGGTTTACCTACTGGGACTGATGCTATTAGGGAGCCTGGCCGCAATTAGCTGCACCTCAGGTTCCTATCCGGTGGATATATTCTACGAGATGCACTACCAACAGTCCTACAAGTCCCACGAGCCGCCCCGGTTGAGCGCCCCTGCAAGTGCGGTAGCATTCTTTCCTGGGCCAAAGTCCACCGCTTTCAACACAGGCGAGCATTTGTTCGTGGTCAATTGCTCCATGTGCCATGGGGTAGATGCCAAGGGCAACGGACCGGTGCTAAACAAGCTCAAGACGGATTACGGGTATCAGGTTCAAGCCGACCCAGACTTGACGGGCGCCGTTGTAACAGGTTTTGGGGATGACATAATAGAGTCATTCATGATGACCGGCGTGACAGTCATGCCCAGCTTCTCCAAGCTACTCAGCACCGAGGAACGGGAATTAATTATCGAATATATCCGAACCCTCCAGTAGTGTTGAAGAATAGGGGCAGTGCGTCAACCTAGGCAGCGATACCACCCCAGCCTATTCGCCTTCGGACTCCCTTTATGCTGAACTTCTCCGGCGTTACCCTTTTAAGCTTCGACTGCTACGGCACCCTGATCGACTGGGAATCCGGTATATTATCCGCTATTCATCCCCTGCTCTCCCGTTGGCGCATCGATACACCGGATAAGGAATTGTTGGAGCTTTACGGTCGATTTGAGCGTCAAGCCCAAGAGAAAACACCTTTCGTCAACTACCGGACGGTCTTGCGAGCCGTAGCCGGCAACTATTACCGCCACTTCGACATTAACCCAAAGGATGACCCGTCGGGGGAGCAGTTTCTACCCCTCTATGACATCAAAGAAAGTGATATTCTAAAGACCGAGATTCAGGTGGGACGCCGGGTCGTTCCGGCCACTTTTAGAGAGGACTGATGATCAGGGACGGCAGGCAGGTCGCCCGATAAAACTCTGTATGAAAATTGGCTACCACCACAAATTGACCCTATTCGCCGGGACGCTGGCTTTGCTTCTTTTGCTGGCCAGCCCCGGCGGAGACGCCTTGGCCCAAGGTCCGTCCTATAGCCCAAAAGAGGCTCTGTCCATCGACCGGATGCTCATGTGCCCTGTGTGCCCGGCGGAAACCATCGACCAAGCTCAGGTGGAAATCTCACGGCAGATGAAGGCTGTGGTCCGGGAGATGCTGACCAACGGAGCCAGCAGAGAGGAAATTCTGGATTTTTTCGTAGCCCGCTACGGACTGGGTATTTTGGCAGCGCCTCCTAAATCGGGGGCCAACCTGCTGGTCTGGGTTCTGCCAATAGCTGGCGTATTGGCGGCTTTGGCCGGAGCCTATCTTATCATTAGGTCGATGTCCGCACGGAGCGCTCAGGTTACCGGAGCCAGCATACCGACAACCAACCTGACAGAAGCTGGCTTAGCACCCTTTCTGGAAGCGGTGGACCGGGATTTGGCCCTATCGGGGGATAGTGGGACCACCGTTCACCCTACCGGCGCTTCTAGCTATGATTCTGGCCGTGATTCGGGCTGTGCATCCAACCAGACCCGAAATGGCGTAGATAAGCGCCGGGAGCAAGAAAAAAACCGAAGGGATGACTTAGAACAGAATGGCTGATCTTGGCGCAATTTCCCTTTGGATAGCCCTGGCATTAGCGGCTTATGCTGCCATAGGATCCGTGGTTGGCAAGACGCGGGACTCCACCGTTCTGCTGGACAGTTCACGTAATGCCATCTACCTGCTGGTCTTGGTGCTTTTGGTAGCAACCCTGAGCCTGGTTGTGTCCTTCATCAACCACGACTTTGAAGTCGCCTATGTGGCCGCCCACAGCGAGTTGGCCATGCCCGACCGGTTTACCTGGGTAGCCTATTACGCTGGCAACGAAGGCTCCCTGCTGTTCATCTCTCTCTGCCTTTCGGTCATGTCTGCCTTGGCTATTTGGCTGGCGCCGGTAAAGGTCCGTGACACCTTGCCCTACACCGCAGCGGTGTTGATGGTGATTCTGACTTTCTTCCTAGCGGTGACGTCGGTGATGGCCAATCCATTCGATAAGCTGCCGTTCGTGCCCCTGGACGGGGACGGAATCAACCCTCTGCTGACCCACTTTGGCATGTTCTTCCACCCACCGGCGCTGATGGCGGGGCTAATCGCTACGTCCATTCCATTCGCCTTTGCCATGGGTTCCCTCATCGGGGGCAAGACGGGGGACGAATGGGTGGATACGGGGCGGGTTTGGGGCATCCTGTCTTGGGGGCTGCTGGCCGTTGGATTGCTGCTGGGCTCCTGGTGGGCCTACACCATTTTGGGTTGGGGTGGATTCTGGTTTTGGGACCCAGTGGAAAATGCCGCATTCATGCCCTGGCTGGGCCTGACCGCCTTCGTTCATTCCATCATGGTGCAAAAACGGCGAGGGATGTTCCGTATGTGGAACATCGTGCTAATTAATATATCGTTCGGACTGGCGCTGTACGGAATGTTTATGAACCGGGGCGGCGCTGTGCCTTCGGTCCATTCCTTCGGTAGTTCCTCGCTGGGATGGGTTTTCCTGTTGTTCCTTGGCCTGGGGATTCTGGTGCCCTTCGTCATATTTTTCTGGCGCTATCACCAGCTCAAGAGTGCCCAAAACCTGGACTCGATGCTGTCAAGGGAAGCCGCTTTCCTGGTAAACAACCTGCTGCTGCTGGCCATCGCCTTCGTGACGTTGTGGGGGACGGTGTATCCTCTGATATCCAAGTTATTCACCGGCGTTGAGCTGACCGTGGCCCGTCCCTTCTATGACCAGGTTAACGGCCCTCTCATGCTGGGATTGATCTTTTTGATGGGTGTCGGGCCCTTATTACCATGGCGCCGCGCTACCCCGGCCAGCGTGCGTAAAGCGCTGCTTCCGCCGAGCATAGCCGCCGCCGCCACAGTGTTGATCCTTATTGCCATGGGCGTTTGGCAGGAATACGCGCTCATCGCTTTCGGGCTGGCGGCTGCTGTAACCGCTGGCATTTTCACGGAGTGGTATCGGGGCACAAGGTCCCGCCAAAGATCGTCTGGGGATTTTTATCCTTTGGCTTTTCTGAGGCTGATAGCGGCCAACCGGCCCAGGTACGGCGGATACATCGTGCACCTGTCGATTGTTATGGTCGCCTTGGGAGTGGTGGGCGCAACATTTTTCAGCACACAACTAGACGTGGTGCTGGCGCCAGGGGAAAGGGTGACGGTAGAGGACTATGAAATTCGCTACGTGGGCACCACCGAGATTCCCAAGTCCAACCGCACCGATTTCATTTCTACCGTAGAGGTCTACCGGGACGGCAATTTGCTAGATACAATTGAACCGAATCGGTCCTTTTACCCGTCATTCAATATGGCATCGACCAGGGCCGCGATCCGGTCGACACCGGTGGAAGACCTATTCGTCGTGCCCAGCGAGAATATGTCAGACGGCAGCGTGGGCTTCAGGATATTGGTAAACCCTCTCATGTGGTGGATGTGGGTGGCAGGACCGGTTCTGGTCTTGGGCGCCGTGGTCTCCCTTTGGCCCCAGCGGGTCCGGCAGACCGCACCGGCGCCAGCGCCCGGCCGGGTTCCCGCTGGACCTAGGCCGACTGTAGCTTAGCTATCAGGAAGTGGAATACCGGTTAACCCATTAGTCAACCCGGTGTGATACATAAACGACAAAATGTATCAAGTAATTTTAGGAGACGGAAGCTGACCGCTGATAGCTTTCGTCCCCCAGGGCGCAATTATGATTTTACTCGTCGGCGCTGTGCTAGCATTGTTCAGCTTGGCGATCGTGGCCTATCCGTTTCTCAAGTCTCGGTTAAGGGTTGTAGATTTTCACGAATCGCCAGCCGTTACCGCTGCGGCTCCGCCGGAGTTGGAACCAGTCTACGATGCCATTCGCACGCTGCAACTCGAGTACCAACTGGGCAAAATCCCCGAGAACTTGTACCGGGAACAATTGATGGCCTACCGCTTGCAAGCGGCTTCGGTCTTGCGCCAGCGCTTTCAAGAAGATACGGGAGCGCCGGAATGGATGCTCGAACAGGAAGTGCTGGTTAGTCGAGCCGCCCTGCGGGAACCCCAGGGAGGACCCCGTACTTGCCCAAACTGTAGGTCTTTGGTAAGTCCGGAACTAGCGGTTTGCCCCGAGTGCACTGCCAATCTGGAAAGCCGGGTCTAGGAAATCCAGCGGTGGGCAATCCGGGAATCTGGTATCTTAGGGATGCCAACCGAGGGAAGGCGCTATGGCGCTGGAAAATGAAGAGACAGATTCAGCCATGGGCCCCTACCAGGTATTGGACTTAACCGAAGGAGGCTTTAACTGGAGCAGCAAAGTGTTGGCTGATATGCGGGCGGATGTCATCAAAGTAGAGCCCCTTGGGGGCAGCGCTACGAGACTTCGGGGACCCTTCTACAAGGACGAGGTCCATCCCGAGCGCAGTCTCTTCTGGTATGCCTACTGTCTCAACAAACGAGGCATCACGTTGAATCTCGAAAGCCCGGACGGCCAGCAGCTTTTCAGGGAACTGGCGGCTAGTGCCGACTTTGTTATGGAATCTTTTCCTCCAGGGTACATGGACAACTTGGGGATTGGCTATAAAGACCTCAGCCGCTTAAATCCCGGTCTTATAATGAGTTCAATTACCCCCTTTGGTCAGACAGGGCCCCACGCCCGATACAAAGCTACCGATATAGTGGCCTGGTCTATGGGAGGAATGCAATACGTTGGCGGTGACGAAGACCGCCCACCTGTGGAGATTAGCTTTCCACAAGCGGAGCTTCACGCTGGGGCGCAGGCCGCTGCTGGCGCAATGGTCGCCTTCTGGCGCCGCCAGAGAACCGGAGCAGGCCAGCAAGTGGACGTCTCCATGCAAGAGGCAATTATCTGGTGCCTTATGGGCGCGACCTCATTTCCCCCACTTCACGATATAAACGCGGAGAGGGCTGGCGCTTACAGAAAGATGGGGTTCCTCGTATATCGAGGAGTCTACCCTTGCGCGGACGGATACATTAGCGCTCTTGTAATTGGTGGAGTCCTCGGCGGCAAGTCCATGACGGCATTGGTCCAATGGATGTACGAGGAAGGGGCCGCGCCCGACTTCATGAAAGAGCGGGACTGGTACAACTGGGATACCGCCGACGTAGCGGCCCAAGGGGAAGACGGCATGAGAGATGTCCAGGCGGTGCAGAATGTCGCTGGCGACTTCTTTGCCACCAAGACCAAGGCGGAGCTTTATGAGAGGGCGGTTACCGACCGCATCCTTATAGCCCCTTGCAACACTGTGCAGGACATTTGGGAGAGCCCTCAATTGAAAGCTAGGGATTTCTGGGTGGAGGTGTATCATCCGGAACTCGATGTCCCGATACATTACATGGGACCCTACATCGGGATGAGCAAGACGCCCATCAAAGTAAGACGTCGGGCGCCCCTCATTAGTGAACACAACCAGGAGATATACGTTAGAGAGCTAGGCCTGGCAAAAGAGCGGTTGGAGGAACTCAAGAAAGCCGGAGTTGTATAACCGAAGTCGTATATAAGGGGAGCGAGTTATGGCTTTGGCAGAGCCGATGGCTTTTGACGGTATCAAAATTCTGGATTTCACGTGGATAGCGGTTGGACCTATCACCACCAAATACCTGGCTGACCACGGAGCAACGGTTATCCGGGTGGAGTCTGTTACTCGTCCCGATGGGGCCCGCACCCTCCCACCCTTCAAGAATGCTCAACCGGGCATCAACCGCAGCCAAGTAGCGGCTAACTACAACACCAGCAAATATGGCCTTGGGCTGAATATGACAAAATCCCAGGGTCGAGAACTGGTAGAGCGGATCATTACCCAATGGCAGCCCGATATCCTAGCCGAGAGCTTTACGCCCAAAGCTATGCGCAACTGGGGATTGGACTACCAGAACGTCATAGAGCTAAAGCCGGACATTATATACCTCAGCACGTGTCAGCAGGGTCAAACCGGGCCTCACGCCGCGTATGGTGGCTACGGCCCTTTGGCCGCAGCCCTGTCCGGCTTCTATAACATCACGGGCTGGCCCGACCGCGAGCCTGCCGGACCTTACGGGGCGTATTCGGACTTCATAAACCAGCCCAATGCCCTCACGGCTATCGTGGCGGCTCTGGAATACCGGCGGCGAACGGGTGAGGGGCAGCACTTGGACCTGTCGCAATACGAGTGTGGCAGCCACTACCTAGCCCCTGCGGTTCTGGACTTTCTGGTCAACGGCCGCATCCTGGAGCGAAAAGGCAACCAGCACGACGACTATGCTCCCCATGGAGTCTATCCCTGTCAGGAGGCAGGTATATCTTCGGCGGGGTCAGGAACAACTCGTTCAGCAGCTACTCGCTCCGGGGGACACTGGTGCGCCATCGCGGTTACTTCAGAGCGCGATTGGGAGGCATTGTGTGGCGTCATTGGGAATCCCCCTTGGGTCCAAGACCACCGCTTCTCGTCCGCGGCTGGCCGAAAGGAAAACGAGGATGACTTAAACCGTCTCCTGGGAGAGTGGACGATACAGCATGGCGCCCACGAGATTATGCGCCTGCTTCAGGAGTCTGGAGTGCCTGCCGGGGTTGTCCAGAGCCAGTCAGACCTTTGGCAAGACCCTCAACTGGAACAACGAGGTTTTTTCCAGTGGCTTGACCACCCGGAATGCGGCCCTATGCCTTACGACGGATTGCAGTTTCTGCTTTCCAATTCTCCGGGTAAGATGCGAATGCCCCATGCATTGATAGGAGAGCACAACGAACTCATCCTCAAGGAATTTCTGGGTCTGTCGGATGACGAGATTGCCGACCTAGTAATCGAGGAAGTCCTAGAAGCATCATAACCTGGCGCCCTAATGGCGAAATTCCGTACTAATTTATCCTCCTATTCCGGTCAGTCCGGCGGCCCCTCCGGGCTTGGACCAAGGCCATGGCGCGGTGCAACTACATAAATGTCCTTTCTGTCTCCATCCGGCATCAATAAGATTCAAGTGACGCAGTGCTTTGCCATTGCGGCGGTCGCCCTTTTGACCACCCTACTGGTATTAGTATTCAGCGATTCTCAAGCTCAAGCTCAAGCTCAAGCTCAAGCTCAAGCTCAAGCTCAAGCTCAAGAGACCTTTACAATTACCGGGAGAGTAATTAACGGCACCGAAGGCGCTTCTCCGCCGGAGGGCGTCGCTGTGTTGTTGTTGGTCTCTGGGGCCGACTCCGGTCTCATAGCGACGGACCAGACTCCAACGACACCGGACGGACGTTTCGAGTTTCAAGACGTTCCGGCTCTCGGAGAAGCCTCCTACGCCTTTAGCGTCGAGTATGCCCAGGTATTCTACGGAGCGTCCCTAAGCCTGGACGACCTGTCCGGCGAAATCGAGTTGACCGTGTACGAAACTACCCAAGATGCATCGGTGGTTAGGGTGACCAACCAGGTGATGGTGATTGCCGACATAGACGAGAAGAACCAGACAATCTCGGCAATCGAATTCGTCCGACTATCCAACAGCAGCGACCGCACGTTGTTGCCTGATTTGAACAACATGGGCCAGTTGAGCTTCCTGCGTTTCGCCCTCCCCCCTTTGGCCCAAGAACTTGACGTAGGGTCGGACATGCCTGGGGGGGACATAATTCCCATCGGCACCGGCTTCGCCCTTACTTCGCCGGTGGTGCCGGGGGACCATTTTGTGGACTTTTCATTCAGTTTCCCATATGAAGGGAATGAGCTTTCGTACCGCCAGAGCCTGCCCCAAGGAGCGAAAGTATACCGGTTAATGGTGCCGGTGCGCTTGTCCACCGTGGGGACAGACTCTCTCCAACCCGTTGATGCTATAGAACAGGAAGGCAACTCCTACCGGGCCTGGGAAAGTACCGATTTCCAACCGGGGCAAGGATTGTCTTTGCGGCTAACCGGATTACCCAAACCCAGCTTGGGCGCACGCTTGGAGAAGTCCATAAGTAGCGCAAATTTCTGGAAAGTAGCCATCCCTAGCGCAATGGGCGCAGTTTTAGCTTTTCTGCTGCTGTTGGGAACCTTGAAGCCCCGGTGGCGAGCTCAGTCACCGTTGGGGACGTCGTCCACCAGTCCAAACCAAGCCCCGGTAGACCGGGAATCGGCAATCCAGGAGATCGCAGCTCTTGACGAGCGATTCCAACAAGGGGGTCTGGCCGAAGACGCTTACTTGGCGGAAAGAGCAAACCTGGTAGCCCAGGCATTGGGCCATTTTGACCCTTCTGAACAGGCTGGGGAGCCTCTGCAATGGGACGATGAAGTCCCAACCGACGAGTAGTAACGAGTTACTAAAGTCGTCCTTCAAGGCGGTGTAGAAAAATCCCTAAAAATGCTATCGACCATGAGTATAGGAATTCAACATGAGTATAAGAATTGATATGGCTGATCGGACATTCAATTATTGTGATTAAGCCGTGACCAAACGCAGTTGGATCATTCTGGGTACGGCCATACCGGCGCTGGCGTTCATTGCGCTGCTGGCTTGGGCCTCATTTAAGTCTGGGGGCAACCCAGGCGGGCTAGGTGTGAACAACGAGTTCGGCCAAGTTGAGATTAACACTGGGTCGGCACATGGGTTCGAATTGGAATTGCTGAGCAGCCCCATTCCGAATCAAGATACTTTGAATTTTTCCCAGCTTCGGGGCAAGGTGGTTCTACTGGACTTCTGGGCATCGTGGTGCGGGCCTTGCCGTCAAGAAGCAGCGACCTTGGTCCAAGTGTACCAAGAGTACCGTGACAAAGACGTGGAGTTCGTCGGCATAGACATTTGGGACGGGCGCCAGGATGCGCTGAACCATATTGAACTGTTTGACGTTGCCTATCCCAACGGTATCGACAGCGCTGGCACCATTGCCATCGACTACGGAGTGAAGGGCATCCCTGAGAAGATCTTCATCAGCCGGGGAGGAGATATAGCCAAAAAGTTCGTTGGCCCCATCTCGGCTCCGGCGCTGCGGACGGTGCTGGACGAATTGCTGGGCGAAACTCCCTAGCGTCGGCGTGACAACCTACAGCAACGGAGAGAGGGGTGATGGTATACTTGCCAAAAATCTGGGATGGAGCAAAGTCTTCATGCCGCATACCGGGCAGGATACACCTATAGGCGGGAATCTCACCGCCAAAATATTCGTCCCGCTGCTGACAGTGGTTATCGTAGTCATTTCAGCTTGTGGCGGTGCTTCGACCGCGGCGTCATCACCCGCTTCTAAACCGCCGGCTTCCCAGCTCCCGGTTTCAGACCAGGCCGCATTGGATTTATTGAAACGGTCAACAGAAGTAATGGACGATATCGGGAGCTTTCGCAGTCACATGGACATGGAAGGGAGAGCTCTCGGGGAGAAATTCTCCTTATCCATGGACATGGAAATCGACTCAAACAATGGGTTTCACAATGTGATGGAGATAGACAGTCCCGATGGCAAGATCACCATAGAGCAGATACTTATATCCCCGGATGTATTTACCAAGGTTTCCGGAGCCGCCGGGGGATGGTCCTTATGGATATAGAGGACGTTGCCCGAGAGTCTGGAGTGCCCGTGGAAACATTAACCGATCCAGCGAGTTTTTCCACAAGTTTATTCCCTAACGATGAAGTTCTCTGGGACCTTTATACGGTGCGTCAGATAGGCACGGAAATTTTAGAGGGTGTGAAGACTCAGCGCCTGGAAATCGATGTTGATTTCCAAGAGCTATGGCCAGGAATCGATGAGGAATCGAGGCGGCAGCTCGCCCAAGGATTTGGACCATTCGCCAGTTCGTTGTTGGACGATTCACCCGGCTTCGCCCAATACGAGGACATCGAAATGTGGATAGATGATCAAAGCCGAATACGTAGGGCTACATTAAGCGTTTCGATGGGTGAAAATATGCGAGTATCCATGGATATGCGAATGAGCGACTTTGACCAGAGTATAGTCATCACTAAGCCCAGCCAGTACCAGGACCTAAGATGACTGTGCTTTGGAAGGAAGCTCCTGAATCGTTTTTTGCCCTGTTGTTCGACCCGTTGTTTGCCCAAAAATGGGGCTGGAACTATGACTAGCCAGACACCGGTAGCAATAGCCATGGACTGGGGAGGAACTTGGGTCCGCGCCTCGGTGGTCGACCGAAACGGCGAGGTACTTTGGCACTCTCGGGTCGCCAATCCCAAAGACGCCAACCAAACAGCGCTCCTAGAGAACGCCGATGGTCTGTTAAAGGATGCCATAGCCGGATGCGAAGACCGTCCCATTGCTGGAATTGGCGTGGCGGTAGCCGGGCCCGTAGACGGAGAAACGGGGACTCTATACGACCCGCCGAACCTGCCTGAACTGGATGGTGTGTCCCTAAAGCTACGCTGGGAGCCCATGGCCGGGCATCCCGTGTGGGTGGACAACGACGCCAATATGGCCGCCTTGGGGGAGTATCATTTCGGAGCGGGACTGGAGTCCCGGCTAAATGGTTTTCCACCCCGGACTTTGTTCTATATGACCGTCAGCACCGGCATAGGCGGCGGCGTGGTTGACCGAGGGAGAATGTTTGTGGGCGCCAGCGGTATGTCTGCCGAAATTGGCCACATGGCCATCGACATGAGTCCCTCGGCTCCCAAATGCCAATGCGGGTCCACCGGGTGCCTAGAATCTCTGGCGTCGGGCACCGCCATCGCCAGGATAGCCCGGTCCAGCGTGTCCGGCATCGGCTATCAAGATTCCCTGCTGGCAATTAGCGACCGGGAAACGATCACTTCAGAGTCGGTATTTCGAGCTGCGGCTCAAGAAGACCGTCTGGCCCTCAGCATCTTGGAGGATGTGGTTCAAGCGTTGGGGATTGGCCTAACCAACGCCCTGCACGTGTACAACCCAGACCTCGTGGTGTTGGGCGGCGGCGTCACTGTGGGCTTGGGACAGTTGGACTTACTACCCCGCATTGAAGGGATCATGCGTGATCGGGCTATGAGCGAGCGTCATAAGGATTTCCGGATGGTTGCCAGCAGCCTGGGAGATGGGGTAGGTATGGCCGGGGCGGCCGCAATTGTCTGGGAGGCTGTGGGTTAGTACTAGTTCTATATGAAACTGAGGAATACGAGTTTACCCCCACTCTAACTCTCCTCCGTGAGGGGGGAGAGAATTAGTCCCTTCCCCCATTTCGGGGGAAGGTTCGGATGGGGGCATCAAATTGATAGTCAAATATAACTGGTTCATGTACTAGGAGTGTGTCCGATATTTCCGGGTAACGAAAAAAAGGGATCGCCAAGAAGGTAGTAGGAAGTTAAGCTAATGGGGACGTGAGG
>MUCU01000016.1 GCA_002817055.1 SAR202 cluster bacterium Io17-Chloro-G7
ATACTGTGGCTTTCCTGCTCAACCAGTCCCAAGGGAATCCACCTTTGCAACTGTCGAAGTTGCTGGTATAAAAATACCCGCACATCGGGTTAGCTAGGGTCGTGTTCGTTGGGACTCGATTTGCTCGACCAAGAATTGGAGGTCCCGCAACACTTCGTTGACGGTGTCGGGAGCGATCCTGGTGAATTCTAATCCCTCGCTTTGGGAAAGCCCGCTCAGGTCCAGGTTCAACTCCGCTTGAACGTCGCCTGAAGCGTCTTGGAGCTTTAATCCATAGTAGACTAAGGACCGCCTGGTATCAGTGGAAAGCATGCTGGGCCCAACGGGCAGTACGTATTGCTGGTTGAGGCTAATGCTCCCCTCTTCTTTGTTGAAGAACAATGTGCGGGTCGACCCATCGGGGTAATTTAGACGCACCTCGGCGTTCTGTAGGTCGCTTCCCTTCGTGTAATTGTCTACCCTAACGGTGCTTAGGATGGTTTCCAAATTATCGTCATACTGAGCGAAGAAAAGGGTAATGTCCTTTGTCTCGGTATCGACTTGGAAAGTATACCAATTCCTGACCAACTCCCCATGAGGGTACTTAAGTGCTGCTAGCCCTTCTTCCAGTATCTCGCCGAAAACAGCTTCGGGGAATACCTTGGGCATTGAAGCTGAACTGGCCTGTACTGTCGGAGCTGGCGTGGGTTGAGGGTTGGATTCTTCATCCGCCTCCGCTGCGGCTGAATCGGTGCTGGCTGACGTATCCTCAGCAATGTCCGGTGCTGGAGTTGGCTCCGGTGCTGGTGTCGGGTCGGGAACGGCGGTGGGTGCTGGCTTCGGGGTTGCCGGGGCAGCCGAAGTCACAGTTAGATTGTCGCTAGTCGGGGCCGTGGAGACGGTGGCTTGGGCACCAGCGTCTTCGGCGTCTTTCGCCGATATGGGGTCAGACCCTCCGTAGAAAAGATAACCCACAACAACTGCCGCAACGGCAACTATGCCGATCGTAGCAATTGCGATATGTTTTTTGGTGCTGCGCCCTTCTGGCGCTCTGGAAACTCTCATCATTCACACCCTTGGTGGCCCGGTTGCTGCCAGGGCCTTGATTCTCGTTATTACCGAGCTCGCGAACCGAGCTCGGTTGCTAGAATCCCTTGCCAAATATGAACATTGGGTTTGATTAATTGGATTAAATATTAATAGTGCTGGAACTCGCCCACTATTTGTTAAAGGCCGCTTAGTTAAAGGTCGGGCAGCAGAGTTGCCGCTTTGGAGGTTTCATGCCAATCATTAAGTCGCCCTATCTTCTTGGCTTTCGTATCATCCATCATTTTGGTTGCTTCAATATAGAACGACTCGATCATATCCATGGTGGCGCCCTTTCCGATATTTGAAACTATGACCGTTACGCTGATGGTGTCGGATGTCCTGCCTGGGTATGTGCCCTTTCGACGACCGGCGCCCGGCACTTTTTCGGACAGGATATTGTCCATCATTTCCACGATCTCTTCGGTTGCTTCATGGTCAGGGCCAGCGAACAGACCAAGAACATGTTGGGCATCGTATCTAGACGTTCCGTTTTCCCACAGTTCGCAGTCCACTGAAAGGTCTCCCAACGCACGGTTCAATACGTTGGAGGCTCTTTCAATCTGCTCCTTCGACGTAGCAAAGTGTTTGCGGCCCGAACCCCCACCTCTAATCCGATCGAATAAAGAGAGGGAGCGCTTGGGCACCTGTGTTTGACTTACGCCTATGGCTACAGGCCCGCGCAGGATACGGATCACATCGTTGGCGTCCAACACCTCGCCTATAAACCTGCGGTCGGTTTCCTCTCCGACGCACAGGATATCCATGAAAGAGTCGGCAATCCTCCGGTTAATAAGGTCGTAGTTCTGGGACATAGACTCGTTGCTTTTGACGAACTTCTGGTTGTCAATCAAGAACACAGCATCGGCCTGAGAGTTCTCCATGACTTTTTTCAGGCAGGTAGCGGTGTTGACCATGCTGTCCGGGTCGTCATACTGGTTGGCAAATGGAAGCACCAGCATGGCATACACGGGTTTGTGAAAGGCATCCTTCAATACGTCAATGATCACGCCCACCGATCCCGAACCCGTACCGCCTGCGGTTGTGGCGATGACCATGATCGCATCGGCATGAGGGATATCACCGTGTTCGCGAATCGTCGCGATGATCTTCTTGGCGTCTTTTCGCGCTTGCTCTGCGCCATCCGCATTAACCTTGCCAGCCCCGCGCCCTCTGAACTCGTCGGTGGTGCCCAGCAGGATCGTGTGGTCTTCGGTATGAGGGATGTGTTTCAATCCATAAAGGTCCCCAGCTCCCAGGTTTATAGCAAATACGCCCCGTTCGATGGGGTCGTTCTCCCCACCGGTAAAGATACGAATATGCCTGTTCTTCCACACCCACTTCCCCAGCACAACAAACTCGTCGGCAATATTTGACCCACCTTGTCCGGTCCCAACGACGACAAGCTTCATGCTATCCTCCTTGTCAAAAATTTCAGGTGGCCATGTAAGACCAAGCCGGGCGCCTCTTTTGGGACGCTTAAAATAATTTTAGGCCACACTCGCCTTGCCAGAGCTTTGGTTAATTGACCAAGAATGGCCAAATCTTTAAAAAAAGCTCTTACTTTATATAACGTTTGAATTTCGAGCCTTAGTGATTTTTTATGGTAGGCCTGAACCGCATTTTTATGGGGAGCAGCGCCAGACTGAGATGAACAACACACGATAGACAACACGCGGTGCAATGACCGTCATGAGGAATCGGTAGTCGGTAGAAGGTAAACGGTAAGTGGCAATGAGGTGAGTGGCATGAGGTAAACTCTTCACCGTGTTCCTGTCAAGGGTATTAAATCCCGTTCCAAATTGAGTTTTATGTCGCGCGATTTAAACCTCAAGGCTTATCCTGATATTTTTGATCAATCTAGCCGTTAACCATGGTGGACACCGGTCTACACCGGTGGCTTCCGAAACGAGTTGAGTTGACTCGCCAGGATCGTGGCTGCTATATAAGAGAAACGGTGTGGCCGCTGTGGAGCAATGATTCTGGGGTATCACAAACAATTTAAAATCAATCGCATGGGTTGTTTGGGGAATTTATACTCTCTGATTTTTACGCTTGCTGATATCGATGCTTTGCTTATGGTCCGCATACGGATTTTGCTGATGTGTTGATCTCGCAGATCAACATACCTAAAATAGATATAGGAGTACAAACTTGTTTTTGTCACAAATTTGTCACATAATGCAATGGATGGGGCCTGCGTTGCTGACAGATGGGTTTAATTGTCGCGGAACCATCCCGGCCGCCGCAGGCAAATTCTTGGTTTGCAAACCCGGTGCGAAACAAAATACGACGAGGTTTAAAGGAGCCTGCCTCCGGCGCAGCCGAAGTGTAGGTGAAGAATGATTTAATGAGAATTAAAAAGATTGGGTTGCCAGGCTTGGGACCTCGGCTGAAAGAAGCACGGAACAAGGTCGGCATGACGCAAGAGGCCGTCGCCGAGACAATTGGCGTTTCGTGGATGACAGTGCACCGGTGGGAGCACGAGCAGCGAACCATATCAGAGGATAAACTGGAACGGCTCAGCCAGTTGTATGGTAAGACCATGCGATGGTTTCTGACGGTTGAAGAGGGCGACCTCGACCCGCCCGATGTGCGTTCAGATGCGGCGAGGCGTATCTATCATAAAGTCGCCGACGCTCCTCTCAAGTACCACTCCATGTTGGAGAAGGTGGTTGGGGAGTTGCTGGAAGGGTTGGAATCAACTGAGGGAATCAGTAACAGCGGGCGCTAACATTTGGCGTTAGGCAATTCCCGATGGTAAATTTCCCGCCATCAATTCCGGCTAATTTACTTGTGTAATACCTCCTGTCCTAACAGGGACTAATGGTCTGGCGCTATGATTTACAGCTAGATGATCTAGAGCTTAGTTATCTAGAGTCCGGTCAGAGCTTCGGTTAGGGCTTCATCCAATTCATCCAATGTGGCAAACCCCTCAAACTTGTGGGCTATGCGACCGTCTGCCCCCAGAACGAAGGTCCAAGATTCATTGAACCAGTGGGGAATCTTGCTGAGTCCCCATGCATCGACCAAGGGATGGAATACCGCCTTGGTCAAATCCCCTTGGATTTCGTGGGGATTGTCGTAAAGTTCAACGTGAATAAAATTCGCCTCCCCAACGTGCCGCTCCTTTAACTCCGACACCGTGTCTACTTGAGGCCCGCAAGTGGGGCTGGTGCAAAAGGCTGGTGTGGCAAACACGATAACCGTGGGCCGCCCGGTGATAATGGCGTCGCCGATGGTCAACTGATAAAGATCCGGGTCAGGGGTGAAGTCTGTTGTCAGCTCCCCTAAACTGCTCACCGAGTGCACTGTCTTGTTTAGGCTCAGCGGTGGAATAGAGCCAATCTCAGGGACTGTAACCCTTTCGAGCACATCAACCGAGATTTTCCCTTGTACCGGGCCGTCTGGACCGATTACATCGATCTCTAGATTCCATAGGCCAGCCTTCTCAAAGGTCATCTCGGTGGAATAGGCACCCCGGACACCGTAGGGCCACAAATGAAATTCTGCTCGCTTCGATTCACCCCTTGCCTGGCCTTCGCCTTGGTATGTGGATGAAACGGTGGCTTCTGGGGCTTTGATCAACGATTGAGACGTGGTCAACAGAAATGAGACCCTTTGAGTCCCGATCCGAAGTTGAGTCGTGGCCATTATAGGCACAATCTCCCCTTCGCTGGGCCGAGTCAATACTGTGATTGGGGCGATAGTGGGGATTGGTTTCGCGGTTGCCACGGCGCCGCATGCAATGGCCAAGATTGTTGCCAGGGCTGTCAGTGCGAAAATCCCCCGCGTAATTAAAAAACGGCGCTCGCCCAATAACCGGCACTTCATCAGTAATCCTCGTTTTAATGCCGTTCTGTTCAATTACCCCCCAATGCTCTATTAAATATGACCTCCACCAAATCTATGGGCCTTGGGCGTATGCGCCAAAGGTGAAAGCAAAGAAAGCGAAGTCGCTCGAGTTGGAGCTGAGCTTGAGTTCGTGGCCGCCAAACTCGGGCAAAGCCACCACCTCGTACAAACGCGGCTCATCAACCCTAAAGAAGCTGCGGCCTCCCTCAACAATTAAATCGGCGCCAGCCTCCTCAGATGTCAAAGGCCGGCCATCAATTGTAACTTGAACCTCAAACGGCGGTCCGCCCTCTGGGTCTATCACGGCGTTGATGCTGGTTGCGAAAAATTTCAGTGCAATGTAGTCAGAATAGTCCTGGGTCTCCCGGGCGTGCTTCAACTTTTCATCGCCGTTGGTCCAAAGGCCATTTAAATAAACGAACTGGTTCTGGTGGTCGCCCGGGTCAACATATTCCAAGGTCTGATTAGCGCCATCGTAGTATTCAGTGTGGGCCACGTAAATACCCTGGCTTGAAGAGTTCCGCCGGAAGCCTCCATAAATCTCTCGGGTAATTCGGGTCGATTGGTCGCTTGAATACGCCCTGTTGTCAGCTACAGGCTCTTCGACAGTGCTTATTTTCACATCGCCCAGCGATGCTCCCGATTCTTCCAAGAGATTTCTAATCTGTTCTTCCGTTTCGATGTAGGCGCCTTCCCCGAAATGGGTGTAACGGACGATGCCTTTGTCGTCGACCAGGTACTTTGCTGGCCAGAACCGGTTGCTATAGGCGGACCACGTACCGAAGTCGTTATCCTGGGCGATGGGCCAGGTCAGGTTGTTTTCCGTTAGGCTAGCCTCCACGTTCGCTGTCACTTTTTCGAAATCGAACTCGGGGGTATGGACTCCAACGATCACTAATCCTTTGTCCTTGTATTTGTCATTCCATTCCCTCAAGTAAGTAAAGGTTCGAATGCAATTGACGCAGGTATAGGTCCAAAAATCTATCAGAACCACCTTCCCTTTGAGCTCCTCCATGACCAGCGGCTGAGAGTTGATCCAATTGGAGATTCCCGTAAATTCCGGAGCCTGGTCACCCACCATCCCACCGACCTGCCCGGTGGTGGGTAGCGAGATGGGCTCCGATGTTTCAGCCGGTTCGCTCAGTTTACTCAGTTCACTGCTCACTGGGGCCTGAGTCGGATCCGTGGCCGGAGATTGACCGTCCTGCGGCGGGCTGGCTGTCGTCGGATTAATCGGGGACTTGGCGACAGTGTCTGAATTGGTCGCCAGCTCTGTAGCCGCCGAGTTAATTGACCCTGAGCCATTGGACGCTGAGCTAGCGGCTGCAGGGCCAGTTGACGTTGAGCTAGGAGGCGCATCTGTGCGGGCCGCCGTTCCGCCCGACTGGGATTGGGAGTCGCCGGAATTTGAAGCTGTCGATCCGCCGTTGCCTTCCCCTCCGCACGCCGCTATGAGGAAGGTGATAACCGCAAAAGCTGCGACTAGAATTGGTCCTCTTAGAATTTTATTTAAAGCCAACAAAATCGTTCCTATCGCTAGTATTAGATTTTTGGAATCTTGTGCGGGATTTAAGTTAAGCTGGTTTACCCAAATGCCTGGAAAAAGAGATATTATTTGTTGTGGGTCGGGCCCCAATCACATCAGTTGTTCACATCAGTTGTAGGGAATACGGCCCGACGGCATTATTTGGATGTAGTGCGGACCGCCCGGCCGGTCGACAGATAGACTAATTCAGACTCTAGCGGTTTGCCAGCAGTGGGTATATTAGAGGTACCGTCACTTGGTCAAACATAAATGAACTGGGTCGACGTCGGGCTAGCCCAAAACTAGCCTAATTTTTCTGAACATAATCATTTTAGAACAATGACGACGAATCAATTCTGGGTAGACCAACGGCTTGATGGAATGGCGTAGTCTCACTAAAGTAGTTGAGAGCATCCAAGACCAGCGGCTGGGCGGGGGGGCGCTTAATATTTTCGCCCAGGGATATGAAGGCCTTTGCGTTTACTTTGTCTTGCTTATGTCTGGCTTAAGGAATGTGAAAGAACGTGAAACCTTGATTCGGCTACTGAACAGTTCGTCCGACTATTATGTCTAGACACAAACGTATCGATAGGAACATGAATATCCACCCCTAGAAGGAAGGATGGGAAACCAATAAGTTGGGGCAAAGAGTGGAGGGCCGAGATGTGGAGAGGGCACAGACTATGAAAATCGAGAAGACGTCGCTAGCATCGGCTAAGACAAAATCGAAGGTATCTTCCAGGAGAACGGCGGCGGCAGCTCCACGAAAAACGTCGGCGACAGTATCGATGAAATATCATCTATTTCAGGTTAGCGCCGGATGGATTGGTGTGATGGGGTCCGGACACGGGTTGCGGAGACTTAGCTTGCAGCCAACTCCTCAAGATAGCCTGGAAGGACTTGGCACGGACCTGGAACGGTCGGAGAATAATCCATCGTTTTTTGCGAAAGAGCAGGAATGCTTGGAACGGTATTTTTCCGGGGACACGAGGGCGTTGGATGAAATCGAGTTGGACTTTGCCGGCGCTCCGCCCTTTTTCAGTGCCGCCTGGAAAGCCTGTCGCAGCATTCCGGTCGGCGAGACCAGAAGTTATGCCTGGCTTGCGGCTGAAGCCGGAAGCCCTTTGGCCGTCAGAGCCGCTGGCCAGGCTATGGCGAGAAACCCCTTTGCCCTGGTAATCCCGTGTCATCGAGTCATCGCCAGTGATGGGGACCTAAGGGGGTACGGAGCCGGAGGTTTAACCGTTAAAGCAGAACTGCTCAATATGGAACACGATCATCGGACCAAGTCCGAAAATTAATCTCAAATATTGATTTCGGTTGGCGCTGTTTTTCAAACATATGCTGCAAATGTGACTTGCGATGGATAATCATGTCTCAGATAATCTGGCTAGCGAGCGAGCCCCAGGGGCCGCTGGCGATCTAGGAGTTTGCCCCTTGGAGGACAAGAACTCGAATCCCCACCTACCCCCGGAAAAGTGGGCCGATATAGGCTCATTGCGGATGCGTTACCTCGACTGGGGTGGCGACGGGCCTCCTATCATGGCTTTACACGGATTGGCTTCCTCCGGCAACTGGTACGACATTGTCGCCAGGATGCTTTCGGATGGATACCGCATAATCGCCCCCGACCAGCGCGGACATGGTAAAACTACCCAGGCCAGCAGCGGATATGACTGGCCAACCCTAGCAGCCGACATTGCTGGGCTCATGGATGTCGAAAATATTAGTCAGGCGGCGGTGTTAGGGCACTCTTGGGGTGGACACGTGGCATCTGCCCTGGCGGCCCACTTCCCGGATAGGGTGCAAAAGCTGGTAATGATCGAGGGCGGGTATTTGGACGCTCGCTTGGGTGAAGAAGCGACTTGGGAAAGTTTCTCTCACCGGGTGCGTCCCCGCAATGTGTCCGGCGATCGGGAAGAGTTCCTGGACCGGTTGCGCGTCCAACTGTCGGACTGCTGGAGTGAAGATTTGGAGCGTATTGTCCAGACCATGGTGTATGAAGATGAAGATGGGATGATTCAAGATATCTTGAGACCCCACAATCACGCCCAAGTAATCCGCACCATGTGGGATTTCCCTCCAGCATCCGTTCTACCAAATGTGGAATGCTCGTCCCTGATCATCCCTGCTGGACCGACGCCGGATCGTGTTGGCTCAGATTACGCGGTGCGCCGCGTCGCAATGGTGGATTCGGCTATGGGGTATCTAAAAAACGGCCAAGTGAATTGGATTCCTGAAACAATTCATGACATTGGCTACCACAAACCCCAAGAACTGGCTCAAGTCATTAGAGAGTTTCTTGCCCAAAGTTAACCGCCCCATGATATAACGAGGTGGGATGGGATTCAGTCGGATTGGGGTACTCATTTTGCGTTGAGGGCAATCCAAAAGGGGCGAAAAGAGTAAACTAGAGAATAGTCGCGAAATTGTTGGTTTTGTTAGCGTTGACATACGAAAAATGCGCCGGTATGTTTTCTCTGGTAGAGATTCTCTATCCTGGCCAACATAAAATCATTGAGTCTTGCCTTAATCCAGCCCAATCGATGGACCCATTCTATGGAATAGATTGGGCTGTGAGTCTGGTCGGTACTCTGAACTCAGGTAAAGCCCGGCTTGTTTGTTAGCCCGGCTCACCTCTAAAGAGGGGAATCCGGTGAAGATCGAAAAAGTTACCTTTATTAGCCCTGAATTGCCTTATTGGAATTTGGTGACCCATGCCGTGTTCCCAGAATACGGCGTACCGGTGGTAGCAACTCTCACCAGGGACGCCGGGTATGACGTAAAAGCCTATGTGGAGCACATAGGCCCCATCGATTGGGACGATGTCATGAAGTCAGACGTGGTGTGTTTCCACGCCTTCAGTTCCACCATGCCGAAAACCATTGACTACATAAAAAAGATCAAGGACGTTAAGCCGGAGATGCCCATCGTCATAGGGGGAACTCACGCTTCCGTTATGTGGGAGGACACGCTCCAATACTGCGATTTGGTGGTGCGGAAGGAAGGTGACGAAACGCTGCCCGAGGTTTTGGACACATGGAAGAACGATGGTAACTTAAGTAAAGTCCTTGGGATTTCCTATTGGGACCACGGAAAGGTCAGGAGCACCCCTGACCGGCCATTTACTCAGGACTTTGAGGTTATTCCGGACCTGGAGCTAATTTCAGGTTATTTGAATTGGCCCCGGTGGAAGCTGCTGTTCAAGCTTAAGATGCGCTGGCAGCTCCTTCAGACAAGCAGAGGGTGCCCTTATGACTGCTCCTTTTGTATAGCGCCCAGAGAGTTGGGCCGCGCCTACCGGTTGCGTAGCATCGACAACATAATCGCAGACATCAAGTACCAGCAAAAGCTGGTTGGCTCCAAGTATTTCTTTATCGTTGACAATCACTTTACGGTAAATAGGCAACGTTCCAAGGACCTGCTAAACCGGATAATAGAAGAGAAAATTCAATGGTACGGGATCTGCTTCACTAGGATGGAGGTGGCTCGGGACGAAGAGCTTTTGGCCCTGCTCAAGAAAGCTCAGATCAACACGCTCTACATGGGCCTTGAATCTTTCGACAACAACGTATTGAAGCTGCTGAACAAAGCTCAGACCCAGGAAGGCCTGAGGAAATCTTTGGCCACCATAAAATCCCACGGGTTAAGGGTTTTGGGTTCCTTTGTCATGGGTTCCGACGAAGACACGGTGCAGAGCCTTAGAGCGACAATTCAGTCCGCAATCGAAATAGACATTGATTATGTAGCCCTTTTCCCGCTGAGCGGCTACCCGGAGTTGAACTCTCCCAACATAAAAATAAACCGGTTCTTCTTGCCTTCATGGGACCGTTTGGACGGGACATTCGTAATGTTTTTGCCCAAGAATATGAAGCCAAGCACACTGCAACGGGAGATTAACAACGCTTATAAGAAGTTCTACGGACCGAAGCAGGTTATGCGTAGGCTGATCAAAGGGGACATTTGGTGTGGCCTGAAGCGGATCGCTTACAACTACTGGGCGTGGGAAATCCGTCGCAGCACTAAGACGTGGATAAAGTACCTAGAAAGCGTCGAGGGCAAGTATTACGACGAAAACGATAAGCTGATTGAAGATATGCTGCCGGAGGAAGGGATTCACCCAGCCCAATTCCCGGGTTCTTCATTGGCGGCGGGCTTGGAAAGAACGGCCATTACCATGGGTGGGGATTAACCAGCATAGCTACTGACTTAACACCTTCGAAACCACAGTAATTGGCAATAAAAAAGGCCCCGATCAAGTCGGGGCCTTTTTTATTGCCAATTGATTATCTACACACGGTAGGCCCAGATCTGGTGGAAAACCTCGGGCTCCCCCTTCGGCAACGGTTGGTATGGATCGGACGCCTCTGCCAGCTTCCACTTTCCTTGGGCCTCCAACTCGCTCTGCTTTTCTTTAAAACCCGCGCCCTCATACATGTCGGTCCGCAGGCTGAACACCACGTGTCCGCCGGGCTTGGTGACCCGTATCAACTCGTCGAAAGCGCTGGCCGGGGCGTGGCCCAGGGTAAACACGCCGACGCTGATCACACCATCGAAACTGTCGCTGCTAAAGTCTAGGGTTTCCCCCATCACCATTTGGTGGAGCTCGGCGTAAATATTCTTGTTGCGGGCTTCCTCAAGCATCCCTTGGGAAAGGTCCATCGCCACTAAGTTTGTGAAGCCGAGGGCGGCGAGGGCCTCACCGGCCAATCCAGTCCCTGCTCCTGCGTCCAAGACCTTGGCGGACTTGGGCGTCAGCTTCGCGAAAACGTCGGCGGCAGTTTGTGGGGCGTTCCAGGCGAAGTCCTCTTCCAAGTCCCGGTCATATTCGCTAGCCCACTGGTCGTACCGCTCCTCCAACTCCTGATTATTCGTGGATGCGTATACGTATTGAACCTTGTTTTCGGCATCGGGCATTCTAAACCGTTCCTAACCGCGCCTCGCCAGATTGAGATATTCCATTCGGATATTGACCGGGCGTAGGTGTCTATCGTCCTCGTATATTACTTCTGGCAGACGAAAAACCCCCACCCTACCTCATTGTCGGTCACCGCTTGGGCCGTCTGAATGTACGCCGTGGTCAATTCCCGGAAGTGCTCGGCGTGCTCTCCGTCGCTTTTGGGCGTGCGTTCGGACAGGCAAATATAGCTGGTCCGCAGGTGTTCCGATAAATCACGTGCTTCTAAAATCTTGAATCCCTGGGCCTTTAGAGCAGTCTGATACGACTCGAAGCTGAATTCCGTATCGAATAACAACCGGTCATACACGTATTTTTGCGCCTCTGGAGATATGTCCGTTTTGGGCTTAATCAGGTCGTCAAAGACCATGATCCCGCCGTCTTCCAAAACTCGGTAGGCCTCGCTCAAAGCGTCGGATTTACCATGGACATGATAAATAACCGCCTGACTCCACACATGGGAAAAGGTGCCGTCTTCGAAGGGCAACTCGGTGGCGGAAGCCTTCTCGAAGGCCAAGCGGCTCTGCAATTCCGGAGTCTGGTTGGAGCGGCTCTTTTCGGCGTTGCCTATCCGTACACCGCTCAAATCCACCCCGGTGACGCGGCAGCCCTGAGTTTCCGATAGCCAGATGGCGGTTGTTCCGTTTCCGCAGCCCAAGTCAAGAACCTTAGCATCCTGACCGATTTTCCCCTGTTCGATCATTATATTGTTGAGGTTGGCGCAGGCCTTGATGAAGTCATTGCCCGTATTTTGGTCGAAGACTCCCCAATGGACGCTTCCTTCCTGGTCCCAAAACGCACGGTAGATTGCGTCCTGACCGTCGTAATAGGACTCGGTGTCTTGCTCGGTGTATTTGCCGCTCAATCTAGTTTTCCTCCAAATTCGCCGGGAACGTTGAGCGTGGTAGTTATTTAAGCCGTCGGCGCGCCGTATGGTGAGTATCCCTGGTCCACGGTGCGGGTGAGGCTGTTATATAACATTTGCCCGACGACCGATTCGATTGGCTCAGTGGACCTGCTCAGGGGCTTTGGCGCCTTCCAGGTACTCTACGAACTCGTTTGCTTCATTGACCAGGATCATCTGAGGCTCAATGGGCTCGTCGGTTGATTCAAATGACATGATGATTACGCAGTTGCCTTGGCTGCTCAGACGAGCTGCGGCGCCTTGGACAGCGATTACGCCGGAGCCTCGCTCGCCAGCTATCGCATAGGTCTCGAATCGGTTGCCATTGGTTATGTCACATACCAGGACCTTTTCAAAATCCCACAGATCGATGCGCTCCATTAACTCTTCGTCAATAAGAATGCTGCCTATGTAATCAGGATTGGCGTCGGTCACGTATGCTCGGTGAATCTTGGACCTTAGTACTATTCTCATAATTTCCTCTTATGCGCAAAAAGTTCTTTGGCACAAACCAAAGATGCTTAATATTTAGTGGCTGGTTTACTGCATATGGTGCTTGGCGCCGGTACTAGGCAATTTAAATTCATGACTGGCTGGGGTAACGCTGGTACCATTCTGAGCCCACCCTCGCTCGATCCTGTCTCGAGCCCCTGTATCTAACCAGCGATGGGACCGGTTTGGCCTGAAGTTTCCCTATTTCGACTCCTTCCCGTTTGAGAACCAAGGCTCGGCCCGACCCCACTCTAAACACCCCTCAGCCAATTCCTCATACAGCAAAATATTGTGGATAAATTTAGTCGGTTTGTTGTATTTGCTACTGCACCCTATTTAGGTATTGGCAGAATTCTTACAGTAATAGGCCCGCCATATCCCTTATCTAATGGCTACAATTGGGGATAATAGGTGGGTTGGAGCCAGAGGGTGGTAGATTGAAGCCCAGAGTTAGGGCTCGCAGGGGAGTTGGCGGTTGGGGCGGGAGCGGCGAGTTGCTGCCATCAATTGATATATGCCGGTGAAGCGGCGTTGTCGGGTCTGTTTCCAAACACCTCCCGGCTCCAAACGCATGCTGGCTGGAAATAGCAGCTTCATATTCTCACCTAATTTGAATGACCATCTCACCAGAGACCGTCATAGCTAATTTATGTCTGTGGCAACCGATTTTAACGAACCGGCGCAGTGTATCAGCGTGAAGCGGCCTCGTCAAATTTTCTAGCCTTATCTCGAAGAGGAATGCGTCTTATTTCGGGACATTTACTGCAAAAATCCACAAAAATGCTCCCACAGGTTTCTAGTATTAGGTTCAAACCTAGGAAAACTTTAACGAAGTCTTGCTAAGAATTGACATTGCGTCTAATCGTGACTGAGTTTAGGTAGGCGCAAGGGCATCGTTGGGTTGCCGGCGGCGGCAGACTCCAGCACGGTGATAAGACCTGGTAACGTCGCTTAATCGGTCGCTGCGGTGATGCGTATGGGGATCAAAAACAAAGGTGCGAGGCCTAAATTATTGATCGCGACAGATTGTCCATGCTGATAAATGGGGCCGGTGCAGGCTAGCCTTCTGAGCACTTCTGCCCAGGCGGCAGATTAGCGTTAGCCAGCATATAATGAGAGCTTAAGCCTAAGCTGCAAAATTGTTGGTGATGCCCCGCTACTTTCCGATGTTTCTGTAAGCACTGACGAGAGATTCGTTACACGGACAGTTCTTCTTCGTCGTAGGCTTCTTGGTAGGCTTCGTCATGGGCCCCGTGCTTGTCCTCCAACGATACTGTGCCAGGTCCCAACAGTGATTCTAGACGCACCTGCAGGTCTTGGCAGTAACCGGTACTTACCACCGGCAACTCCATAACAACTCGGCGTCCCCCGGTATAAATGTTTAGATTAACCCGGTCTTTACCTGGGTAGTCTAGAATGACGCCGATAACCTCCCGTAGGAGCTGGGTATCGCTGAGGGCATCGTCGGTTTCGGTCACCCCCAATAGAACGGTCCGAGGATAAGACTGATCAATCACTGGTTTGCCACCACCATTTGAGGCTGAGCCAGCTTTGCCCACACTGCGTGAACGGTTACCATTGGCGAGGGTGGCGGCTTTGCCGTTTGCGCGGTTCCCGGCGTTGCCGTTGCCATTGCCGTTGCCATTGGGATTGAAGGAGGAAACGCCGTTTGGGGAATCGGTCTGCGTTTCACTAGGCAAATATTCTTTAACCTGGTCACAGACCAGAGAAAACTGGTCGGCGCGAAGGCGGAGCTTGCCGGTTACATTTACCAATTTCCCTTCCTGCCATGTCTCTGGAGTCCGTTCCAACACCTCGGGCCAGACTATCACCTCCATCGGCCCACCCAATAGGTCGAGGGTGACTATAAGGAATTTCTTTTGCTCCTTGGTGTAACGCTCATTGAGGGCAGACACATGGCCCAGCACGGTCATCGTTTGACCCTGCTTGCTTTCATCAAGCTGGTCTAAAGTAGCCGTTGCGTTGCCGGGGTCCAGTGAGGCTAGAACCCGCAGAGGGTTGACGGAAAGTGGCAGCCCTAGAAGTTCTCTCTCCCATGTCGCTTTCTCCTCTGCGGTCACGTCGGGGCCGGTTAGGGGTATTCCAGGCGTCTGGTCTATACCAGCCCGCTCGGATTCTCCGCCGAACATGCTTGTTTGCCCGGAGTCGCGCGTACGGGCTTCCCGCTGGGCCGTGGCTACGATACGGTCTACAGCCTCAAGTACCGCACCTCTGGGGGCCATGCTGTCGAATGCGCCGGCTTTGATCAAGCTTTCCATGGTGCGCCGGTTGAGTCCCCGCGGGTCTGCTCTTCGGCAGAAATCATCGATGGAAGCGAAGTCACCGTTGGTTTTCCGTTCTTCAACTAAAGGACGTACTGCGCCTTCACCCACGGTCTTCACCGCAGCCAATCCCATGCGAATGCCTGGAGTCCCACCGTTCCCATTTTCTGCGTGCTCGCCATTTCCTTTTGGTGGGTTTTCTCCCCGTGTTTTTTCGCCGGAGTTTCCTTTTTCGATGCTAAAGAACTCTTCCGATTTGTTAATATCCGGCAAAAGGACCGGAATGCCCAATCGGAAGCACTCATTTATGGATGTAACGATCTTATCGGGATGGTCCATTCGGGAATTTAGTACCGAGGTCATGTATTCCAAAGGATAGTGTGATTTAAAATACGCAGTCCAATAGGAAATAAGGGCATAGCTGACGCTGTGGGCTTTGTTGAAGGCGTATCCGGCAAATGGCTCGATAAGGTTGAAGATATCAATCGCAAGAGCTTCATCGAAACCCTTATTTCGGGCACCTTCGACAAACCTTTCCCGTTCCTGGGCCATCAGAGCAGCAATTTTCTTCCCCATAGCTTTTCGGACAATGTCCGCACTGCCCAAGGTGTAGCCCGCGAACTGCTGGAGTATTAGCAGCACTTGGTCTTGGTAGACAATGATGCCGTAGGTCTCGTCCAGCAGGTCTTTGAGGCTAGGATGAGGATAACTGACCGCCACCCGCCCGAATTTGGCGTCGATGAATGTATCTATGTTCTCCATCGGTCCGGGACGGTAGAGTGCGATCATGGCGGCGATGTCCCCCAGATTGGAGGGCTTTAGCTCTTTTATGTACCGCTGCATGCCAGCGCTTTCCAGTTGGAACAGGTCGGTGGTGTTACCGGAAGAAAGCAACTCGAAAGCGGCCGTATCATCCAAAGGCAGGCGGTCCAGATCGATCCGGATGCCTTGGGTCTGGTCTAGGAGCTTGATGGCCCGGTCGAGAATTGTCAGGTTGGTCAAACCCAGGAAGTCCATTTTCAGCAGGCCCAAGTGGGCAACGGGGTCCATGGAAAACTGGGTCATCAGGACTGGGCTGTCCTCATCGCCGCGGACGGGCCGTTGTAATGGGACGGTCTCGGTCAATGGCTCGGATGCGATGAGCACGCCAGCGGCGTGGGTGCTGACGTGATGGACTATGCCTTCCAGACCCTGGGCAGTATCCACCAATTTGCTAATCGGCGCCTCGTTATCATAGGCCGATTGGAACTCGCTGTTGGCTTTCAACGCATCTGCCAGAGTGCGGGACTTTAAGGGCACCATGCGAGCAATGCGGTCCACATCCCCGTAGGGCATACCCAAAGCCCGACCAACGTCACGAAGGGCCGCTTTGGCGCCCAGGGTGCCAAAGGTGATGATCTGTGCCACCCGGTCGCTTCCGTAGCGGTCGACCACATAGTGGAGCACCTCGTCTCTACGATCGTCCTGGAAGTCCAAGTCAATGTCCGGCATTTCCTTGCGTTCCAGGTTGAGGAACCGCTCGAATACCAGCCGGTACTCCAACGGGTCCACGTTGGTAATTCCCAAGCAATACAGGGCCACGCTACCGGCGGCGCTGCCCCGAACGCCGTACATTATCCCGTTGCGCCGTACGAAATCGATGATGTCCCAAACAACGAGGAAGTAGTTGGCGAAATTGGTGTACTGAATCACCTCCAACTCATACTTCAACCGTTCTTGTTCAGCCTGCGTCGGATGAGGGTAACGGGTTTTGAATCCCTCCCAACACAGTTGAGCCAGGTATTGGTCGGCGTCCAAGTCGCCCGGGACTGGATATTTTGGGAGGTGAGTCTGGCCGAATTCCAAATCCACTCGGCACATGTCGGAGATAAGTTGGGTGTTGGCCAGACCAACCGGGAAATCCGAGAATATCTGGGCCATTTCCTGAGGACTCTTAATGTAGTAGGAGTCCTCTTCCATCCGCAGGCGTTTCTCATCTTGGACCGTCGTGTTGGTTTGGATGCAGATGTATATATCCTGCAGCGGCGAGTCCTGTTGCCGCACGTAGTGGACGTCGTTGGTGACCACCAAGGGAATATCCAGGTCCTTTCCCAACTGCACCAATGCCTGATTGATCTCAGGCAGGTTGGGGACGTGTTCGTGGCGCTGTATCTCCAAGAAGTAACCATCGCCGAAGCGTTCTTTGTACCAACGGGCCACCTTGGCCGCTTCCTCGACGTTGCCGTCGGTCAGAAGCCGAGGCACTTCGGCGGAAGGGCAACCGGAAAGGGCTATCAAGCCTTGGTGGTGTTCCTCCAGAAGAGCGCTGTCAATTCGAGGGCGATAGTGGAATCCTTCGACGTGGGCTTGAGTGACCAGACGCATCAGGTTTTGGTAGCCGGTGTTATCCCTGGCCAAGAGTACCAAATGATGGGGACTGCGCTCACTGGCGGACCGATCGAATCGACTGGAGTGGGCCACATAGACCTCGCAGCCTATGATGGGTTTGATGCCCGCGTCTTTACATGCGGAATAGAAATCGACCACGCCGTAGAACGTGCCGTGGTCGGTGATGGCCAAAGAATCCATCCCCAATTCCTTGGTGCGCGCGACCAAATCTGGGATACGGCTGATGCCGTCGAGCATGCTGTATTCGGTATGGGTGTGCAGATGAGTGAATGGGGCTTGTGGGGCTGGTTCGGGCATCGGGCCTCCGGCAGATATGTGGCCGCCGCCATTCTAGGCGTTGGATGTATTATAATCTCTGGCTGCCTTACCCGCTGTCAAGGGGAAAATACCAGATGTAGTAACTGGTGAAGAATTATCTACTAGAGAAGCTAGCTTCACTTCGGGCCGAAACGGGGCTACATGCTACAATTGGCCTGTCTCAAGATAGGTGGCGCCGGAAATATTAACGAGCCTGGAAATAGAGAATTTTAAGGGCATCAAAAAGGGAAAGCTGGAAGGCTTAACCCAAGTTAATATCCTGGTGGGCCGGAATAACTCGGGTAAGTCTACGGTTTTGGACGCGCTGATCCTGATGCGAAGCGCGGTCGTAGCACTCGATTTTTTAAACGAGTTTGGTCCAGACCAGATATTAAAGCGACGGGTAAATCGGGGCGAGGGTGAAGCCAACTATGACGAACTCTGGCCTGGAATGCGCACCGATCTCGAATTAAGGCTGGCAGCGGAAATGGTGCCAGAGATATCGGTTAACCAGGTGTGGAAATCTATGGGTTCTAACGATGCACCGCGTTCGACCAGTACAGTTGTGAGTAGGCATCCTAGTTCGTCCAGGACAGCGTGGAGTAGCCGATGGCGCAAAGCTGAGTCAGCCAAAAAATACCGGAATACCGATGCGTGGCAAAAGCTGGCGGCAGCGATCAGTGAAGATTGCGCCACATATCTGGCATTGATTCATTTAATTGACGCTCAAGGTATACATTCCCCTTATGCAGAGCGGATCTGGCCCGAGTTAATTCAGGACCGCAGAGACATCAAAGTCACCCGAATGCTCAACGATATATATCGCACTAATATCGAATACCTGAGCTTCATGCCGCATCCAGTCCAAACTAGGCTGGTGGCCGCATTTCCTGAGACAGGCCTGCCGGTGGACTGGCTGGGAGATGGTTTTCGCTACGCCGTTAATATACTGGCGCTTGGAGTGTCTCTACACGGGTCGGCGTTGCTCGTAGAAGAGATGGAAACCCACCAACACCCCTAGTCGCTCCGAAAACTCATTGAAACCCTGTTTGTACTGGCAAAGGAACAGAATCTACAACTCTTTTTGACAACCCACAGCATGGAGCTAATTTCATATGCGCTGGAGGCCGCTGAAGAGAAAGAGATCGAGTTGAAGCTGCACCATCTTAGCCTGAGCGATGAGGGGACTCTTAAATCGACTGCATTTACTCGTCCCAACGCCGAACTCATGCTGGACATTGGACATGACCCACGCCTTCACTACAAGTACATCGGGGCTGATTAGCTGGAATGCCATCGATCCTAGTCGTCGAAGGGCTAACCGATGCCAAATTCTTTCAAGAAATGTTCATCAGGTTGTACCTCCGAGATGCGCATCGCGGGTTCGATGACCAACCAGGAAGACGTAATATGCCAAGGGGAGTGCGGGGGTCGACGGAGAGCAGCGCCGAACTGGACGTAGAATTCCGGTATTCTAGGGTTTTCAGTAATAGCGCTACTGGCGGGAAATCGCAAATACCGGTCATCATCAGAGGATTGCTGGATGAGGATATTCGGAATTTCGTGGTAGCGCAAGATTTAGATGGAGACAGGCAAGAACAGGTAGTGGCAGCCACCGCAGATGTTATCTACACTCATCTGAAGGTATCCGGACGAAGTGATGGGGAACCCCGTGGCTTAGTTACGTTGGATGGCGGTACCATTTGGGTGCTGCCTATTGGCTTAGAACCAGATGGGGAACTCAACAAGCTCGGAATAGCCAAACATTCGCTGGAAGACTACTTGATAAAGCTCTTGCTCGAAGATGCTTCCTTACAGACGAAAATTCCGGAGCTACAATCTTTGCTTCTGGAAATCTTGCCACCTATCCGCGACAAATCCGCGACAAAGATGGCGATTTCGATTCAAGCAAAGAACTGTTCCAACTGATCAAACCATTGGTGCAACACAGCTTCAGTGACACGGGCGTGATTGAAAAGGTAGTCAAAGATGCTAACGAAGGGATCTTGCGCTCAGTCTTGGCGCCACTCTTGACGGACGTGGAGCAGGCCTTTGGTTTAGGTACCTGATATAAGGCTGAGCTTCTCCAGTTGCGCAGCTTGAATCATAAACCAAATCGACATAGGTAGGCCCTCGCAGGCTTTCCCTGTCACACCACCGTGCGTACGGGTCCGTACACGGCGGTTCGGCGGGTTGAGCGGTCAGTGCGA
>MUCU01000017.1 GCA_002817055.1 SAR202 cluster bacterium Io17-Chloro-G7
CGTCGACTCAACCATCACTACCCCTCCCCAATTCCATCATGATGGCTACTATTTTATACAAATTTCAAATTGCCATTAAGACGCGATTGCCCTGGTATGTGTTATGGGTGAAAGACGCGCCGATGGCTGTACTGGATTCTTGTCCCGGCCATTGCCGGGTGGTAGAATTGGCCTGGTTCCGAATCGATTACTTGTAACCACCCCACTCAGCCCGCACGTGGTACTGCCGAAGAAATAACGTGGATATAAAAAAGGCTGTAATACCCGCTGCCGGATTGGGTACCCGGTTCTTACCGGTGACCAAATCGGTCCCCAAAGAACTCCTACCGATACTGGATAAACCTATGCTTCAATATGTGGTGGAAGAGGCTGTAGAGGCGGGAATCCAGCAGGTGATAATCGTCATTTCCCCCGGCAAAGAGTCCATCGCCTCCTATTTTCAGCCACAACCAGCGTTGGACCAACGATTGTCCGGCTCTGCGGAGCTCCTGGAAAAAGTGCGCTACGCTTCCAGCTTGGCAGAAGTGTCGTTTGTCATCCAGGAACAACCCCTGGGATTGGGGCATGCGGTATTGACCGCGCGGCAAGCCGTGGGCGACGAACCGTTCGTGGTTATATTGCCCGACGACATCGTAGTTCATACCCCAGGCGTTGTCGCCCAGATGATGGAAGTCAGCCGGAGGTACAATGCTGGCGTTATAGCCGTGGAGCCGATGCCATGGGAAACAGTTCAGAACTACGGCGTTGTAGACGCAGTTGCCACCGAAGATCGCCTGCATAAGATTCGTGGAATGGTGGAAAAACCGAAGCGGGAGGATGCCCCTTCAAACCTGTCGATCGTCGGTAGGTACATCCTGCCTCCCCAAATATTCGATTGCCTGGAGCGCACACCGCCCGGCGCCAAAGGGGAAATACAATTAACCGATGGGCTGATGCTATTGTTGGAACAAGAAGAATTGTACGCTTACGAGTTCATGGGCACGCGTTACGACGGGGGAACGCCCATCGGTCTTCTGAGAGCATGGATGGAATTTGCGTTGGCCAGAGATGATACCCGCGATGCGGCTATTTCCCTGCTGCGCAGCCTGGACAAGCAAGGGACGTGAAGATGAAGGGATTAACATTGCTGGCTTCGGGCTTTGATATGCAAAACTGTTACCTCGCTCCGAGGCGCCCTTGACCAGCCGAAGGGACGAAAACCAAGGGAAAATATCCGAATTACGATCCCGGTTGATTGACCTGTTAAGTGGTATGGACTATTGTTTGGATTGGAAAGCGGACTCTTCGTCTTGGTCGCCCCGCCAAGTTGTCTACCATATCCTGGACACGCCATTGGGGGGCATCCACAAGATCGTTAAGGGGATGCTTTCAGGGGATATTGCCGAGTTTGAAATCCGGTCCGACTTGGACAACATGACGGTGGAGCGGATGGGATACGACATTGACCAAGTCCGGGGCGACATTGAAAAGTTTTTCCACGAACTGGATGCAGCGGTCGACTCGGCCTCTGCGGAAAACTTCGATGGAAAGTCCGCCCTGCTTCATTTACCGTCCCGAGGGGTAGATGAATCGCGGACGGTCCAGGAATTGCTTGACCGGGCGTTCGAGGGACATTGGACGGGGCATCTTGCTCAGATCAATGATATCCGAGACGCTTTGGGAATGTAGCCCGGTTCTCCTCCCGGGTTGCCCCACCCTAAAGTACGGGTTTCCGCCAAAGCAAGGTCAATACGATTTGGCTCCTCGTCTCCAAAGGCGGTCCACGTTGCATTAAGGGAGACGCCAAGGGATTGCTCTATTCGCCGCCGATCTTGAGCAAGGTTAGAAAGGCTTCTTGAGGAATTTCGACCCTGCCCACCATTTTCAGGCGTTTCTTTCCTTCTTTCTGTTTCTCCAATAGCTTGCGTTTTCGCGTAATGTCGCCACCGTAGCACTTTGCCAACACGTCTTTCCGCATCGCCCGGACGGTTTCCCTGGCTATGATACGACTGCCTATGGCCGCTTGAATGGGGACTTCAAACATCTGCCTGGGAATAGTCTGCCGCAGCTTTTCCACCACCATACGGCCTTGGCTGGTTGCTAGGTCCCGGTGCAAGATCATGCACAGCGCTTCTACCGGATGCTGGTTGATAAGAATGTCCACTTTAACCAATGGAGCCGCATGGTAGCCTTCCAGGTTGTAGTCGAGTGATGCGTACCCTTGAGTGCGGGACTTGAGTTGGTTGTAAAAGTCGGCCAGCAACTCGACCAAGGGCATGGAGTATTCCATAACCACCCGGTCTTGGCCGCCATCAGCATCGTGCCCGTTGGTTTGCCTTGAAGAATTCTGACCATTGGGTGCGTCCTTCCCCGATGCGCCCTGGACCGATAGTCCCTGACCCGGCAGGCCCTGAATATATTCCATTCGCTTGAACTCGGACCGGCGGGAGTGCATCAACTCCATAATTACACCGACATGACGGCTGGGAGCCACAATCGTCAGGTTTAGTATTGGCTCCTGTATCTCCTTTATTGCGTTAGGTGAAGGAAGCTTCGCCGGGCTGTCAACCATCGTAGCCTCTCCGGTGGGAGAGATTACCCGATAGGCGACGCTGGGAGCGGTGGCAATGATATCCAGGTTGTACTCCCGCTCCAGCCTTTCCTGGACGATCTCCAAGTGCATCAACCCCAAGAACCCACAACGAAAGCCAAAGCCAAGGGCAACGCTATTCTCCGGCTCAAGCGTCAGTGAAGCGTCGTTCAACCGGAGTTTTTCCAAGGCGTTGCGCAGGTTGTTGTATTCTTCACCGTCGGCCGGGTAAATTCCGGCGAACACCATGGATTTTATCGGCATGTATCCGGTCAACGGTTCAGACGCCGGTTGCCGGTCGTCTGTCAGAGTATCGCCGACAGTACACTCACGCACGTCCTTAAATCCGGTGGCTACGTAGCCAACCTGCCCGCACTCCAACACATCCACCGGCGTTGGAAAAGGGGAAAACACGCCCACCTCGACCAGCTCGGTCACCTTCCCGGAAGACATCACTTGGATGCGGTCGTGCTGAGAGAGCTTGCCGTCCCGAACCCGTACGTGGGCGATGATGCCTTTATAGGGGTTGTACAAGGAGTCGAAGACCAAAGCCCGGGCCGGTTCTTCCGCCTCCCCCTTGGGAGCCGGGATGCGCTCCACCACGGAGTTCAATATCTCCACGGCTCCGCTCCCATCCTTGGCCGACACGAAGAGGATCTCCTCGGGTTTGAACCCAAACACCTGTTGCAATTCGGAGGCGACCCGCTCCGGCTCTGCTTGAGGAAGGTCTATTTTGTTGACCACGGGTATGATTTCTAGGTCGTGCTCCATTGCCAGCATAATGTTGGCGATCGTCTGGGCCTCAATGCCTTGGCTGGCGTCCACCACCAAGATAGCCCCTTCGCATGCAGCAAGGGCTCTGGAAACTTCGTAGCTGAAATCGACATGACCGGGCGTGTCTATCAGGTTCAACTGATAGATTTGACCATCGGGCGTCTTATGGGTCATGGTGACCGCTTTGCCCTTGATGGTAATGCCCCGTTCCCGCTCCAGTTCCATCTGGTCCATGAATTGGTCCATCATGTCTTGAGCGCGAACGGTGCCGGTGATTTCCAAAAACCGGTCGGCCAATGTCGACTTGCCGTGATCTATGTGGGCGATGATACAGAAATTACGTATGGACGCTAGTTGCATATTACCTTTGCAATTGACCTTTACCATTAACCTTTGGGATTGACCATTACTATTAACTTTTGGGATTGACCGTTACCATGGCCCGTAACCGGGCGCGTGAATGCATGCGGCCCAGTGTTTTTCGCTGACTTGTCTCAGTTCCGGACTTATGCGAGCGCAATCTGCGGTTGCGATAGGGCAACGGGGATGGAAAACACAGCCCGAAGGTGGGTTCAGCGGGCTTGGCACCTCCCCGATTAGGACCACCCGCTCTCTTTGGGCGTCCGCAACTGGGTCGGGAATCGGCACAGCGGAAAGCAGCGCCTTCGTATATGGATGTGCGGGATCGACATAAATTTCGTTGCGGTCAGCTAACTCTACTATGTGTCCCAGGTACATGACGCCGACCCTGTCGGAGATGTGGCGCACGACGGAAAGGTCGTGGGCGATAAACAGGTAGGTAAGGTTATAGCGCTCCTGTAAATCTTCGAGCAGGTTAATAATCTGAGCTTGAATGGAAACATCCAACGCCGACACCGGTTCATCCGCGACGATGAATTTTGGCTCTACGGACAGCGCCCTCGCGACCCCAATCCGCTGGCGTTGCCCTCCGCTGAACTCATGAGGGAACCGGTCAGCCATGTACGGATTCAATCCCACGTTTTGAAGCAGGTCCGCGACCCGTTCCCGGTATTCGGCTTTGTTGGCTACCAACTTGTGAACCATCAACGGTTCTCCGATGATGTTCCCGGCAGTCATTCTTGGGTTTAGAGAGCTATACGGGTCTTGGAAGATGACTTGCATCTCCCGTCGCATTCGCCGCATTTCCTTGGAGCGAAGGGTCGTTAATTCCTGTCCTTCAAATATGATTTGACCTTCAGTAGGTCGATAAAGCTGTAGGATGCACCTTCCTGTCGTGGTCTTACCGCAACCGCTTTCACCCACCAAGCCCAACGTCTCACCCTTCCGCACGAAGAAACTAATGTCGTCGACGGCTTTAATGTGGCCCACCGTGCGTTGGAAAAACAACCCCGACGTTACGGGGAAATACATCTTCAGGTTTTTAACCTCCATGAGTATTTCCCTGTCGTCTATTGGGTTGCTTCCTCGGGCGTCCGTCCCCGGCATTGTTGTCATTGCTGGTTTCTCTCCGGTGGCAGGTTATCAAATCCCGGGTTATCGAGTCCCGGGTTATCAAGTCCCAGGTTATCAAGTCGGGACGTTGCTTGGGCTCCAGTTTCCAGTTTCGACCCACCCCTTGTTAATGTGCTGGCTTGTGCGATGTGGCCAGTGCCCACCAAAGCCTGGGCGCCTAGAAGATCGGACTGCCAGCATGCCGACCAATGCCCATCGTCGGTTTGCATCAAGGGCGGTGCGTCGGTGGCGCACTTGTCGATTGCCCAACGGCACCGGGCGCGAAACGCACAACCTGGTGGAAGGTTTGCCAAGTCAGGAGGCTGGCCTTCGATGGGTTCCAGTTTTTCCCTTCTCGGCCGGTCCAATCTGGGGACCGACTTGAGCAATCCGACGGTATAGGGGTGTCTTGGGTTGGAGTAAATTTCCCGAGCTCCGCCTCGTTCTATTATCTTCCCGGCATACATAATGTTAACCCGGTCGGCGTACCGGGCCACAACGCCTAAGTTGTGGGTAATCACAATGAGAGCTACGCCAAACTCGGTGGTCAGCGACTTCATCAACTCCAGAATCTGGGCTTGAATAGTCACGTCCAGCGCAGTGGTTGGCTCGTCGGCAATTATCAAACGGGGATTACAACTGATGGCCATGGCAATCATGACCCGCTGCCTCATACCGCCGCTGAATTGGTGAGGGTATTGTTTGATTCGGTGTTCCGGGTCTGGAATGCCGACCTTGAACAACAGGTCAATGCTCTCCAGACGGGCCACCTCCCGGCTGGCTCCTTTATGGAGTTGCAGAGTCTCCGTAAGTTGCCGTTCCACCGTAAGCACCGGGTTAAGCGAAGTCATGGGTTCCTGAAAGACCATGGAGATCTTGGCGCCACGGATATGGCGCATTGTATCCATTTCGACTCTCAAGATATCCTGCCCTTCGAAGATTATCTCGCCGTCGACAATTTTTCCGGGCGGGTCGGGGATCAGGCGCATCACCGAAAGTGCGCTAACGCTCTTACCGCAGCCGCTCTCTCCCACTAAACCCAGTGTTTCTCCTGCTTCCAATTCGAAGGAAACACCATCCACGGCTTTAACCACACCGGAATCGGTGAAAAAGTGGGTCCGCAGGTCCCGTACTTCCATTAACGTAGCCAATGGACCTCTAATACAGTCGACAGACTTCCCCGGCGTGAGGGAAACAATTATGAAAATAAACCGTGATCTAGGTGCTCTGTAAGAGGCTGCTCCGGAGGATTACCTTACTTTTACCCAATAATCGCGGCTGGTGTGGAACGGGAGACACGCTCCCCCACTTTTTACTTTAGGATCGTAAATGCGGCCAGGCTAATTCCCAGTGGTAACCGGTGGTATTAACGGAATCAATTCTACTGGCGCTGAACATTTGCACCAGACCCCATTATACATTAATGGATTTCCTAGTTGTGGTCAAAATTGAATTTATGGGGTCCCACCGCCTGTGTGGGCTTGCGCATGGATTCGACGTTACCCTAAACTGTGGGACGTGGGTTATAGTCGAGTAGATTCGAATGATACCCAACAACAATTCTAGGTACACAGTGGAACAGGAGTCGCAATGTATATCATAGTTGCTGCCTTGCAAATCAAAGATGGGTTTAAGGACCAGTTCATAGAAGGCCTAATCGTGAATGCAAGTAGTGCCGTCAAAGACGAGGCTGGGTGTCTCCGGTTTGATGTGATTCAGGACGCCAACGACGACAATAAAGTATGGGTCTACGAAGTCTACAACGACGAAGCGGCATTTGAGGCCCATACTCAATCTCCCCATTACCTCAAGTTTCGCGGAGAAAGTGACGGCTGGAGAGAGCAGGGAGGCTTGGAGGGCGCAGGTAGAGGTGCTTCCAACATCTGGCCGCCAAATAATGAGTGGTCTTAACCCGTCCAACTACCTAGCTGGGGCTGAATCGTTACTCTGGGAGATTGGATGTAGATCACGGTCAGTCGGGACTTACTTAGGCTAACGACGGTCAGTGGAGATTGATCACCATCGGACCGACATAGCGGCGTTCAAGTTAGGAAAAAGGAAGGGTTAAGCAAAATTCTCTGGGCGATGAGGTTTCTGTGGGCAATTGCACCGCCCGGACCCGAAAGGTAGAAAAGCATGCCATTTGTGATGAAAGATGAAAGCCAGATTGGTAGCTCCACCCCTGGCACCCAATCCAATACTCTAGTAGGGAAAGACAATGGCGGAAAGAATCTGACGGTGGTCAACGCCAACATCGACCCAGGAGCCGGACTAGCGCTGCACGTCCATCCCAACTACGAAGAGGCCATGTTGGTCGTAGAAGGAAACATTGTGGCGGTGCTGGAAGACGTAACCCGGACTTTAGGACCAGGCGACTTGCTGTTGGCCCCGGCTGGGATCAAGCACACCATCACCAACCAGTCCGATAATCCGGCTAGAGTCCTGGCCATCTACCCAACCACTACTCCGGAACGAGAGTTCGTTTAAAGCCTCTCGCTGGTAACTTATAGGCTTGGGCATATTCCTCTGGCTCAGGCTAAAGAAAAGCCCCCTTTCGCGAGGAGGCCTTTTAGTTTAGCCAAACTGTCGTCAGATTCTACACCAAGTCTTAATTAGTCTTAATTTAACTTTGCTGGGGAAGCCGGGACACGAACCCGGACGGCTTTCAGCAAATGATCGTTGCTTTTGCGGTGCGTTCAAATTGCCCGAGACTGGCTATCGATACACGTCCCATGGCCTATGTCCAACGTCCCATGGCCTATGTCCAACGTCCCATAAAAGAAAAACCTTGTCGAAGTCCGTATAGAGGTGATGCAAAAATGAAAAGAACCGCCCGGCTTGGCGCAGGAAACCCCGCCGGGACGGTCCAAATCTGTGAAGAGGGGTTGCGTATTGGGCCTCGTTGCTTAAGCGCAGCCCGGAAATTTTTTAAACTGAGCTGCCCGAGAGTTGGATGACCAACGGAACAACCACTGCGGCAAGTGCCACAATTATGCCAGTTGCCACCAGCTTCTCAACCAAGGTTTGACTCCTTACTAGTCTTCTTGTCTGCCGATTAATCAAGCCGGTCATTTCAATTAGACCTGTCATTTCCTGGGTCTCTTTCATGTTGGCACTCCCTGGATTACCTTCACGGTCGGGTGGCAATTCCTTAATTCATTAGATACATTCTATGTCCCCCAAGATCTGTTATCCGTGACGTGCCTCCATGCAGAATTGTGATGTGGGTCACATGTCGGAGTTGCCCCGAACCTAGCCTCAAGCCTGGGTATTGGACAGAGAGCATCAATTAAGTCCAGGCCAATCAAATCATTGGCGCTCAGAATGGAAAAGGGAAAAGCCCCCTTTCTCGAGGGGGCCTTTTAGTTTATCCAATCCGTGTTCAGACAGTAGACCAGGCTTTAATACAGCTTTGGTGGGAAAACCGGGACGCGAACACGAACGCCTTTCAGCACATGAACCCGAATCCAATTTTCGGACACATCATCTGGCATCCGGATTAACACGTGGCTCGAACCGCGGTGGCAGTCCTAATTCCACAGAAACCAAATCTCGACCGCTGTCTAAGAACCCGCTAACTTTTATCGTCGGAGCATCGACCAAATACTCGACCTGTTCTCCGTTAATGCTAAATGGGCGATCATGGCCCGGATATATAGTCGAGGCGGACTCCGCTATCTTTTTCAAGCTAGCCTGAGCCTGATCCACACTCCAAAATACGAACGCAGGCATACCTCGTTTCAATGCTCCGGCATCCGAGATTGCATCCCCACCAATGCATACTACGCCGTTGGCGGTTTCTACAAGAACGCTTTGGTGTCCAGCAGTATGACCAGGAGTGTCGAAGGTTCCTAAACCTTTTTCCAATTCCGTTTCTCCGGAGACTTCCTTAACGGTGTGACGTGACAATGTATCGGCAAAGTATTTCGCAGTAGCGTAATCGTTAGCCCGCGGGTTTCGGCTGTATTCCAACTCTTGTCTTGAAATCACTATTTCCGCATTCGAGAATAAATCCGTATTCTGTGAGTGGTCCCAATGGGCATGGGTCAGAATAACCCTACCGATATCTTCAGGCGCGATGTTATGGGCTTGAAGTGTTTCCACTAGCATGGTTCGTCTACCAAAGTGGCCCACATCAACTAATGTTAATTTGTCACCATGGACCAAAGTTACGGTACATAAACCAAGAGTACCCTGGTCCGTGTTGATGGAAAATCCTGGCAGAAGAATTTGTATTTCGGGCATATAAGGCTCCTTGGCGTTTTAGTCTGGCATCTAACCAAATGTTGTCACGAAAGTCCACAGTAAACTGGGCATTGATAGTCATCAGATAACGTTTTAATCACCGGTTCAAAGTTTAACCTCTGATCCATGATTATCATTCTTTTGGCACGACGGGAATTGGTAATTTCGAAACTGTGGTCGGATTCTAGACCGAGTCCTGATCTAGCATTGGTGGGGAAGCCGGGACTCGAACCCGGACGCCTTTCAGCACATGATCCTAAGTCATGCTCGTCTACCAGTTTCGACACTTCCCCGTGGTGGTCTCGACCTAGCAAGCACGCCTGATTAGCGGCACCATAGCCCCAGCTTGAGCTTGTCTGCTGGAATACTGCGGACCGACACCACTTGCAAGGCAGGTTTGTCCCCGAATGTTGTGGGTCTGGGGAAACCCATTATCCTGATTAGGCGTGCTCCGTGAGGACGATATTATATCCGACCGCACAACCACACGTCCAATGGGCCGAGGGTGATGAGCGCCTGTGTAGGGCGGTGGGACGCCATTGGCCGAATCAATACTGATGGCTTGAATACCGATAATCTTGTGATCGTACTAACTACTTCTGGCCTGACATCTTCCACGGTGCCGACGCAACACCGAACAGTTCTACACAAGACCTGCCAGATTTACCACTGGGCCTATCAGCGAAACTAAAGAGGCCCGCAGCGAAATCCGCGGGCCTCTCTGGTTCTTAACGTCTATGCTGGTTCGAGGTCGTCTACTGGTTCCTGCGCTCCAACTCGGCAGCCAGCTCGTCGGTTGTGATGTCTCCGGCTTTCTCCATTTCGAACAACTCGCCTATGGTGAAGTCCGAAAGGTCCTTCGTCGCATCTTCCTCCATCATCATCCCGTCTCCGCCTACCTCCGACGGTGACGAGTCGCCCTCGAAACGGACCGTTCCCCAGTAGGCTCCGACACGTCGCTCTACTGTTTCATAGCGGGCAACGGTGACTTCAAATTCAACCATGTTCGAAAGATCACCAGTGCCGCTGCCGGGAACCAGGACAAAATGAGCGCTTGCGAAAGCTGCGTCGCCACCTGAAGTCCAACTATCCGTGACAGCTTTATAGGTGCCTATCCTGCCCCGAACACTACCCTCAAAAACGTAGGAGCCTTCACATACATTGGGAGCTCCGTCGACACCCAGCACGCAAGTGAATTCGAGGCCTGGCGCAACACCTATCTGGCTTCCTTTAGTCTCGACGTCAATAGTTCCAGCGATCGTCGTCACACCATCCTCAGTGACCGGTGGGCCGGAAAGGACCGGTAGCGCTAGCGTGTAATCGCCAGCAATCTGATACGTGGTAGATGGTGACTCATCACCCTCGAATAGGACCGTCCCCCAGTAAGTGCCGACGCGTCGCTCTACAGCTTCATCGCGGGCAACGGTTACTTCAAATTCGACTAGGTTCGAAAGGTCACCAGTACCGCTGCCGGGGACCAGGACGAAATGTGCGCTAGCGAATGCTTCGTCGCCACCGGATGTCCAACGATCCGTGACAGCTTTATAGGTGCCTATCCTACCTCGAAGGGTACCCTCGAATGTGTAAGAACCTTCACAAACGTTGGGTGCTCCGCCAACACCCAGCACGCAAGTGAATACTAGTCCTGGCGCGACACCTTGCTGGGTTCCTCTGTTCTCTACGTCAATCGTGCCAGCGATGGTCGTCACACCATTCTCCGTTACCGGCGGACCGGAAAGAACTGGTAGGGCCAGCGTGTAGTCGCCAGCAATCTGATGAGATTTATTCTTTGTGTGCGCGTCGCCAAAAACCGTTGTGACTAAGATCAGAGGTATGAGAAGCGCCGCAGCCACAAGGGTTGTGATCAAAGGTTTCCGTACAATTACCATGAGTCGACCTCCTCAAAATTCAGGGCCTATCGGGCCCAACGATTCCTTCCTCGGGCATAATACCCGCGGCGCGCCGTTCACTCCCTGCGGACATAGGTGGTGCCGGCTTCGCCGCGGCGCGGGCCCAGTGGAAGGTCCTCTGAACACCGCGTCTCGGAACATACTCGGGCTAATGGAGGTGAACATCGGCTGAAAGGCCCATTTTGGTGGAGGGCGTTAAAGCAAAGTGTCGCGGATGGAGTGGGCATATATGCCCATATTGAAGTTTCGGACAAAGGCGTGAACAGGGGCTGGGCCAAAGGCTCACTACGAGGGTTGCAAAGGGGCCTAAGCGGGGAATTCGATTCTTGTTATGCGGGAGAGTCCTGCGTTAACTGGGCCAGGTGGCTCAGGGCGAAAACTGTGGCTTCGGCCCGGTTTCGGACGTCGATCTTGGCATATAGATTAGCAATGTGACGTTGGACCGTCCGCTCGCTGAGAACCAGTTCTCTGGCGATCTCCCGGTTTGTCTTCCCCTGTGAGATTTGCAACAGCACTTCAACCTCTCTTTGGGTAAGACGGTTGGGGTAAGCGGGCGCCGATTGAGCACCGGTAGCCGCCAATCGCTGAAGGGCCGCAATTCGCTTCATCAGTGGTGGCATGCCCAGGTTGGTCGCTATGTCCATAGCTTCCTGCAGCAGCTCTTCGGTTTTGACGGCGTTACTGTGACCGGTGGGTGTATGCTTAGAGCCGGTCCGAGTAGCGCCATTGCGATGTTCCGGGTTGGAATGCTGGATTAATGATTCGGCGTAATCATGGCAGGTCCAACCCAACTCTGGCAGAAATCCTCCGATACGGCAAAATGCCAAAGCGAACTCGAAGTGATGAGCGGCTTTGTCCGGTTGCTCTGCAGTGCTAGCTAGTTGCCCCATAATTCGGTCCGGGACGATTCCCGCGAAGTAACCTTTTCCCATATCGGGCAAGAGTTGGTCGTAGAGCTTTTGGCAGGCGGGTTTGTCCCCGTTAATGACAGCCATCATCGCCAAACCTAACTGAGCGGTTATCCTAAGCACAGGGTTAGCCTTTGGCGAGGAAGTCAGTTGCTTAGCGGCTGCTTCGGCTTCATCAAACCAGTGGGATTCAGCAGTTAACCGAGCGACCAACGGAATGCATAGAGCTAACGAAGCATACTCGAATATTGGCCAATCCGGGCTATCTTGAACCCGCTCGCGGAGTTGTTCCAGGAATTTCCTTCCTTGAGCGAATTCCCCCGACTGATACTCCAACGATACTCTGGTGCATAGGGCAGGAGCGTTCGCGCCAATCGCAAGGGACTTATCACTAGATTTGCGGGCGGCCTCCCACTGTCCCCCAGCACTGGCTGTATTTTCACACTTCCAATTGGCGATGAAAAGCCACAAATGGTCGCGGATTCTCTCCGCCTGAGGCAACATCGCCGCAGCCTGTTGGGTTGCGTCCTCGAGTTTACCTCCCGACAATAAGCAATTCGTGGCCATGTAGTGGGCGGCCAATTCACTGTGGGGGTCATCGACGTGACTAGCTAATTCGATTGACCGAAGACTGGCCCTCAATGATTCCGGGAGATGGTAGTGAAAATATTGTGCGTTGGCCGCATTGGCCAGAATCGACATCTCTAAGGCAGCGTCGCCTAACTGTTCGGTGATCGCCAAGGCTTGGTCGAACGCCTCTTCAGCCCGGTCATACCTACCCTCTTCGAAGCCCATTACTCGCCCGAATATGGATAACAGCCGCGCCAGTACTGCGGAACCCGGCGGTGCCAGTTTTACGGCTGGTTCCACCAGATTGTTCAGCCCTATTTGGTAGCCTGCCCCAGGCCGGATAGAGCACATGGCCACTTCTAATGCCTGTTCTATCCGGTCATTGTGACGATAATAATCAAACGCTCTCCTGAGATTGTGGACTGCGTCTGTAAAACCGTCGACAAAGTACCTGGAAGTCGCAGCCTGAGCTTGAGCGAATCCGAAAAGCATCGCTGCTGCTTCCTCATCCGCCGCAGGCTCCGGCCCTCCTGAAAACACCCCTTTGGCGGCCAATCCCCGTCCGAAGTACTCCATCGCCTCTTCGTGGGCGTAGGTTGCCAGGGCTTGCTCTCCGGCGACCTTCGAGTAGCGGACCAATTTCTCAGTCCTGGAAACTGGCGACGCCTCAGAGAAATGGTGCGCCAGCTCTGCGGCATGATCTTTGGTGCGGTCCCCATAGAGAGCCTCCAAGGCCTCGCCGACCAAAGCGTGCAGCCTCACCTTTCGGCTAGTGGAAAGCCCCTCCAACAAAGTCTGCTGGACCAAGGCATGGCTGAACATATATCGGTCCGGCTGAACTGGCGGTTCCTGAATGATGTGGGCGTCTAGCGCCTCGTCGACTAGCTCTAATAACTGAGTCTCGCTGAAATCCTCGCTCAACCGGCCTAACAGCTGGAAGTCGAATTGACGACCGATCACGGCTGCCGTGGTGAGAACTCCGGCGCATTCCTTAGATAACGGGTTTATCCGCTGTGCGATCACTTCCAGCACGCTTTGAGGTATCTCCAACTCTCCAATGCCATCAAGCACCGGACCGCCCGCCGCCTGCCACCGCTCGCCTAGGAGCCGTATGACCTCCGTCAAGAAAAACGGGTTACCATCTGTGTGCCGGTATATCTCTTGAATTAGTTCCTGGCCGGGCGCAATGCCGCTGAGTTCCCGAATCAATTCTCCAACATCTTCGGGGTCGAGGCCTTCCAGCGTCTGCCAATGAAAGGACTCGCTACCGGCCAGTCGGGCCAAGGCTTGGGACAATGGGTGGGTGCGTGTCACCTCGACATCACGGTAAATGCCGACCAGCATGATGCGGCTATCGAGCATCTGCCGGGCCAAGAACTCCAGCAATAAAAGAGAGGGTTGGTCTGCCCATTGCAGGTCGTCCAGCACCAACACCAAAGGCTGGGACCGGGCAACGTTCTTCAAAAACGTGGCTATGGAATCGAACAAGCGGAACCGGGCTTGTTGGGGCTCCAAGGTGGGAGGCAATTCAATGCCAGGGAGCTGGTCTTGGAGTTCGGGAATGACCTCCAAGAGGTCGGCTGCCCCTTGACCCATTTGGGCAGCCAGAGATTTGGCATCCGTACGCTGAATATAAGATCGGATGGGTTGAACCCATGGCCAATACGGAGGCGCTCCCTCCTGCTCGTGGCACCAACCCCAGAATGTTTGAGCGCCTAATGATTCGGCGTGAGAAGCAAACTCTTGGGCTATTCGGGTCTTACCAATTCCGGGCTCGCCAGCAATCATCACAATGCGGCCCAACCCGGATAAAGCCTGGTCTAGAGATGCAGTGAGTTCGGCCATCTGCTGCTGACGGCCGATGAAAATTTGCCCGGTGGCTTTGGCTGTCATGCTTAATTCCACGCCCGCAGAATTTTCACAGTGTACACCTTGTCAGTAAAATATGGGGGTAATTGGCGAAGAAGTTGTCCCAACAAGAGTACTTTGACCGCCCGAACCAGAACCGGACGGGCGTATTGTTGTTTTTCCAAGTTTGTGTTGCTTAAAAGATTCCCAGTCGGCCACGGCTATTTTCTCACGCCGTTTTTCGGCCGCTTTTGAAACGGAAATGTGCAAGAGAAACTGTTTGAGATGCACGCAACGATCTGCCCATGAAATGCACCCAACAACCTGCCGCCTGGGCATGGGGGCGATCAGTCACCGCAATTGTTTTGGGTGTGCAAGCCAACGCCCATGGCAACTATTGGTCGGACAGAACTGGCAACCGGTAAGCTCTAGCGGCGGTGTCGTGGAACAGGTCTGCACGCTCGGTGACGCTGAAATCCGCAGTCATACGTTTGAACGAATTCCAGACTGCCGTATAGGAGTATGACCGCTTGTCCACAGGAAAGTTGCTCTCAAACATGCAGCGGTCCGGTCCGAATGCCTCGATGGTATGTAGATAATAAAGGGAGGTAGTGTCGGTCAATTCCTGGGAAGATGGTGGTGTGGGACGGGTGTGCCAATCGAAGCCGCTGACAGTATTACCCAGGCCACCCACCTTCACGTATACATTTGGGCACTTGGCCAAAGATGTAATCTCCCGCTGCCATACTTGGAACACCTCATCTCTCTTGCCCGCATAAGGCCCGATACCCAAAGGACGGCCAATGTGATTTAGGATAATTACAGCATCGGGGAAAGCATTAGCCAAGTCGGCCAACTCCGAAATTTGTTTGTGATATACAATTGCGTCGAAGCTAAAACCTTGGCGCTGTAGAACGTCGAACCCTTGCCGGAACTTTGCGTCCGCCATCAGGCCTTGGGGTGCGAAACGGGCGGTCCGCAAATCGGGGCTGGCGTCCCAGATGCAGCTATGGCGGATACCGCGAAAACGACCGCTGCTGGCTGCGTCGTGGGCCTCCAACACCGGTCCGACCGCCTCCCCGAGGGCCAGGTTGGCGTAACCCACGATGCCAGCGGCCACTCGAGTCGGGCCGTAGAGGCCGCTATCGCTCTGAGCTCCGATGCCGCGCACAAACTCTGTTTCTCCGACGGGACGCATCTCTTCGGGTCCGGCGGCGCGGTACATGGCGTCGACCTCAACAAATACGGTCTGGACGACTTTATGCCCGCCGTTAAAATCGGCGGTGACTTCGTCGATCAAATACCGATCCCCGCTACGGTCCCAGAGGTGATGGTGCGGGTCACAGATGGGCAAATCGGGCTCAATGGCTTCTTCGATAGTCAGTTCCAACCAAGTGTCGAGTTCAGCGGGCATTTCCTCTCCTTTTAGGTGCGGGTATCTTTGTTCTACGTGGGACATACCCTCAGTTCTTCAAAAAACGCTTCACAGAACATTATTGCTATCGGCCGTCGTTTCCGAAATGGCCGAGGCGTCAAAACCCCTTCCCTGTGAAGCCGCCAGCATCGTAGCTGTGACCGCCTAAAACACCAGGTCTGAGACCGCCACGCCCGCCACGATTCTCGAAATACTCCAGGTCAATAGCAAAGGCAGCGCCAATTATGGCCCAACGAAGGTGTTCTTCTACCTGGGGGCCATGGAACTCAATGGTGAAATGATCGGCCACCGTGACCAATTCCTGAGCCAATCCGCCCCATTCTTTGGTAATCTTGGCCAAGTCTCCCCCGTTTCGCCGCACCCAAAATGTATGGGGCCGGAACATCGGGCCTTGCACCATTGCCGACTCGCCCTGAACGCCGATGAGGTTGAACCGCCTTCCAAACAAATGGAACCGTTGTTCCATTTTGCCCAAAAGCGTACCGTCCGGATAGAGCAACTCAAGATGGGACAAGAACCAGAAATGCTTCCTTCGGGCAACCATCAGCAGCTGACCCTCTCGGCCGATGACGTTCATGGTTATTGGGCGGTGGCCGCCTAGCAGTTGCCTGCTCATGAATCCCGATTCCTCATAAGCAAAGAGGATAGGATCTCCGTTGTGGTCAACAATCCGGTAACGGTTCTCCGTCTCGATTCCCGTAACGGCCTGGAGAGGTTCTACTTGTTGGGACACTCTCAGTACTTCGTGGTTTGAAAGCATTCTTTCATCCATTTCCACCTGAATGTACACTTGCCGCAGCCCCGCATTTATTGGAACTCCTACTCCTTGTGCACCAGAAAGGCCAAAAACATCCCAACCGAAAGCCCGAAAACGGCTGCTGCGACGTTCCACCACAGGCCGGAACCATAGACTAATGCGAGCACACAACAAACAAAAGTGGTGAAGAATCCGGCTAGTCCGCCAAAAACCAGGAGTCGTGAAAACATTCTCTAAAGCTCAGAGCCCGGCTGATGCTGACTCAAGTAACTCAATCGACAAATTCTAGAGTGAAGGAGGACCGTGGTCTGGCTCCTCCGCGGTCTGTTCCATCCGCCCTCTGCTCAACCGGGGAAGTCCCCCGTTTTTTGAATCACCGTTACCTCCATCTCACCGGTATTATGGGGATGCACGACTAAACCGTTCGAATGATGATAAGCGAAGGCCCCTGGTTAATTGCCAGGGGCCTGGTTTCGTGCCTAAATTCTGGTGACCCGCCCCGGGTCGAACCGGGAAACTAAAGATTTAGAATCATCAAGGAACGGTGTTTAGACGTGGAGCAGAGTGCCGTTTCATCCCCAATTCGCAGCTAAAACTATGACACAACACGGCGTAACATGCAACGAACGCGCACATCCGGTGAACATAGGAGATTACCTCGTTCCGCTGGTCAGACGTCCGCTGGTCAGACGTCCGCTGGTCAATGGAAACGACTCGGCGGCATTTAGTGGTCCCCAAATCATACAGGTCATTAATTTCGCTGTGATATTATCTGGACATGACAACAGTGTATGTTGATATGGTGGCGGACCTTTTTCATTACGGGCATATGGAATTCCTCAGGAAGGCCCGCGAAATGGGGACCTATCTAATTGCAGGTATCGTCGCCGATGATGTAGCTGAACTGAGCAAGAGGAAACCAATTCTAACCATGGAAGAACGAGTCGCTTCAGTTGCGGGTTGCAAGTATGTAGACCAAGTGCTTCCTAATGCTCCTTGGAGAATCGACCGCGCCTGGATCATTCAACACCACATCCAGTTAGTAGTACATGGGGATGACTATCATGAAGAGCAGTTAGACGATATCTACAATGTCCCCAAAGAGATGGGGATTCTTCGCACAGTGCCCTACACAAAGGGTATATCTTCGACCGAAATCATCCGCAGAATCTTGGAAAGAAACCTCTGAATCGGGGCGAAGGCCAAAATGCAATATGCGCAGCCACTTGGCGTTTCCTCATAGGGTGGTGAAAGCGTGTTCCCGAGGAAGGAGGATTGTTCGTGGCAACGGAACCGGAGTCTTGCCCCGATAAGCAGATATATTGCTCCGTTGATTAGCGCGTTTTCCCTGGCCCATTAACGCAGTGAGATAGGCGACGCACTGAGGTTCTTCCATCGGCGTACCTACCCTACAAGGATGACTAGTTCATTGCCTTATGCCGAAAGTTTCCGCGGAGTGTTGGCGTCCTGTAATTAAGGCGACATTTACTCCGCCGGGGCATCAATGATTTCCTGGGAATCTTGGCACTAGGTCGAACTATGTCATGTCACGCAGGAGCGGCGAGACACTCGCATAAATTAGCCTAAATCACGTCCAACCGACCAAGATAACTTAGACCGCCTCAGGTTCTTCAGTCAGCACCATGAACCGCCCGTTATTTATCGAGGGATCGGCTTTGTAAACATAAGACAAGCCAGGGATCAAAAACTCCTGGTAAAGAATTTCTTTATGGTCATCGAACCTGATGACGAGCATGTACATGTCTTGATAAGGTAGGCCGAACTCGATGTATCCATCGTCGTCTGTAGTAGTCTCGGCCAGACCAACAACATTAACCTCTGCGCCTCGGACCGACCTATTTTGGCGGTCCAGAATCCTAAGTTTAGTAGAAGTCTGCGCCTGGCTGGTTGGGATTTTGAAGGTGGGGGACTTCATGACCTGATCCAGAACATCCTGTTCGTAGACTTTCTTTGGGGTTATCCAGTCCGGACCATACTTTGTTCTTAGATATTCCTCGGGTGGGTTTGGCACCAGGTAATTACCACCCATGAACTGGATCTCTTTGAGGTTGGAGAACAAATGGGTAGGCATCCAAATCATCGGAAAATGGAAGATGCTGTCGTCGATGATACGAAAAAAAGTCAGGTCTACGCGTAGTGAGGACTTTATCATCCCTGCGGCAATCCATCGGTCATTGCTTTCTACGTTGACATAATAGCCTCGGTCCCTGAAGGCATCGAAGACAGGCTCTATCATATCTTCGGTGACCCCGTTTAGCCCGATCACGCAGCCCAGATCGAGGTCATCGTCCCATGGGATAAAATCCTGGTCTCTGATTGCCCCAAGACACGTTCCCTGCCGAAGGAAAAATTGAACTCCAACTGAGTCCATGACGTCCTTGGCTTCTATCAGCATCTGTTTTGCCAGTACAATGTCCAAGGGATGTAAGGTTTTGTACGACTCGAAAAGGGCAGCCTCGTCTGCGCCACTTTCAGAAACCATTCCCCCTCCTCTTTCCTTACCCGTTCTTTCTATGGCAACTTGCCTGTTCTTGACTCAGAATTGTGAAGAATGCCGTCATTCCATTTTTTCACAGATGAGACCGCGTCTCCAAGAGCTCGATTCATCAAAAGGGTTGCTGCGAATCCTTTCATTACTAGGTTGTGTTGACATTTCAACGTAGCCAAATGAGCGTGCTGACGAAGTGGAGAAAACCGAGGTAGGTCGTGGCGAGCTTGTCGTAGCGCGAGA
>MUCU01000018.1 GCA_002817055.1 SAR202 cluster bacterium Io17-Chloro-G7
CACCTCCACAGGAACTACCTACTTCTAGTAGAGGTGTTTGGGCCTGGACTTTCAATATTTTTTAAACTAATTTAAATCCTGCACATCGGGTTAGCTAGATTAGGAGGCAAGCACGCATGTCCATCATGGTCACAGGTGGGGCCGGGTTCATCGGCAACCGCATAATCCGAAAATTGATAGAGCGGAACGAAGACGTAGTGTGCTTCGACATGGCTCCTCCCCGAGGCAACCTGCAACCCTATCTGGACCGGATAAAGTTCTACCGTGGGGACATTACCCAACTGCCCCACTTGCTGGAGGCGGTAAACCTGCATCAGGTCAACAGGATCATACACATGGCGGCGTTGTTGCCCCCGGACACCGAGGAGCGGGTCCATTATGGGATGTTGGTCAACATTCAAGGGACGAATAATGTGTTCGAGGCTGCCCGGTGGTCCGGCGTGGAGCGGGTGGTATACGCCAGTTCCATTGCGGTTTATGGGGTGCAGGAAACCTTCGGCGACCGCCCAGTCAATGAAGACGACCTGTCGGACCCAGCCAACGTTTACGGGATGACCAAAGCCGCCAATGATTTTGCGGCCAGAAAGTACACCGAACGCTACGGACTGGACCTGCGGGGCATCCGCATCTGCACGGTGTTCGGTCACGGCAGGGTGACGGGCATGACCGGGATGATTGGTGGCTTGCTGGCATCCCTGCCGGCCATAGGACAACCGGTCAGCATGCCCTTCCATCAGGACGAGCCCTCGCCCATGATTCACGCCGAGGACGCAGCGGAGATTTTCGTACGGGCGGCTTTGAGCACCCAGCTTAACCACCGCATCTACATTAGCGGCGGCCACTTGGCAACTATCAAGGATATGGCCGACTTGGTCCGCGGTTTTATTCCCGGAGCGCAAATAACCACCGGGGACCAAGCCGTGCCGCATATATATAAGGCGGACAATAGCCGGATGTTGGCCGACATTGGCTATGAATTGGCGCCCTTGGCGGTGAGGGTCTTGGAACACATCAACGACGCTCGCCAGGAAGCCGGCCTGCCGCCGATCACCGGTTAGCCACTCCGGGTTTGGAGACGGTTTACCGGGCGATACCCGCTGAACTCCCGGTTAGTCTATAATCACTGGTATTGATTCGACGCCAGACCGAAAATCACGGCCAGACCGTAAATAATTGCCGCTTGGGGCTTGGTTGACACGCATCGGTGCGGAAAGCCGGCACTAAACAACAACGGCGCTAAACAACAACGGGGGGATCAACATGAGCATTGCGATTGGGTACATGCCGGGAGCTTTCGGCCAGGGTGGCGAGAACCCTGACTATCTTCGCCAGTTGGTAGAGGTGGGGGACAAGCACAATTACGACTCCATATGGCTTAGCGATCGGATAGTCAGCGACAAGTTCAGCCTTGAGCCCATGATCGCTCTTGCGATGGTTGCCGCCTACTCGCAGCGAATGAAGTTCGGCACCAGCGTATTGGCCATGCCCCTGCGCAACCCCGTGATTCTGGCCAAGCAGATCGCGACGTTGGATTTCCTCTCTCAAGGCCGTTTCTTCCCGGCGGTGGGGCTGGGCCAGGAAGAACCCGAAGAATACGAGGCCTGCGGCGTCTCCAAAGAGGGCCGTGTGACCAGGACAGAAGAGGGCATACGCCTGATGCGCCGGTTGTGGGAGGAAGACATCGTAACCCACGAGGGAGAGTACTATACCTGCCACGACGTTAGCATCACTCCCAAGCCCTTCTTCAAGCCATCGCCGCCAGTATGGATCGGGGGCCGCAGTCCCGCCGCAGCACGCCGCGTGGGCCGCGTTGGCGATGGGTGGCTGGTTTCCAGCGCTACCGCCCAAGAGGTTACAGAAGGGCGGGAGATAATCTTCGACACGGCCAAAGAATACAACCGGGAGATTGAAGACGATCACACTGGCGTGTTGATCGGTTACTACATCTCCCCCAACGTTGAGGAAACGGTGGCCAAGACCTACAACTATGTCACCCGCCACCGGCCCGATGCCTACTTCACCGAATACAGCGCCTTGGGGCCGGCCGAAGCCATAGCTGAGACCATCCAGCGATATGTGGAAGCTGGCGCCTCGAAATTCGTGATGCGTCCATTGTGCCCCGCAGAAGAGACTATGGAGCAGCTATACATTCTAGGCAGCGATGTACTTCCCATGTTCGTCAAATAGGTCCAGGATTATTCGAACACGCTGGGAATGAACCCAACGACGAATTCGGGTTCGCTTGCGTACTTGAATTAGGTAAAATACTGATGATAGTACCGGTGCTATTACCGATTCATAATGAGGTACGACAAGAAGGCTTTGCCCTGCCTCGTAGAGGGCGACCTGAGGTCCGGGTCTCAATACGAACGTGCGGCCACGCTAAAGCACGCCTCCGTTCGTCCTAAGCCCGTCAAAGCACTGTGTCGATTTGGATCGCATTTATCGGTTGTAAAAAATTTAGGGTTCGATAAGCTCAACACGAGGTTCAAGTGGTGTCTTTACCGGTCATCATGAGTATTTCCAAAGATCGAACCGAGGCTCTCCGGACATGATTGCCATTGGCCTGCTGGTCATTGTAGCCGGCGTATTTACGATAATCCTTGCCTGCTCCCCGTCCGTTACCCAACGGATCAGGGATTTCATGGCTGGGCCGCCACTGTTTTACGGCTGGTACATCGTAGCCGTGACAATGTTCATCGCCTTGGTCACCACCGGTGCTAGAAACAGCTTTGGCATCTTCATAATCCCACTGGAAGAAGAGTTCGGCTGGAGCCGGTTCACTTTATCCATTGCTGTTGGCACCGGGTTCTTGGTCAACGGCCTCACTCAACCCATCGCCGGCCATTTTTTCGATAAGTTTGACGGCAAAAAGGTAATCCTAGTAGGCCTAGTAGTCATGGGCCTGTCTACCGTACTGCTCAGCCTCACCTTTAACTTCCTGTTTTTGCTCTTTATGTTCGGCTTCGTGGTTTCCATCGGTTTGAGCGGCGGGTCAATCACCAATACAATGTCCTTGTTGAGCCGGTGGTTTCGCCGGCAGAGAGCCACTACCATTGCGCTCAGCTTGGCGGGGTCGTCCTTGGGTGGGTTGCTGCTGATCCCGTTCGGCCAGTACCTGCTTGAGGCGACCAACTGGCGGGTCACTTGGGTAGCGCTCGGCCTGTTGGTGCTTTTGTTGGCGGTGCCGTTAGGATATGTATTCTTGCGCAACCACCCATCCGAAAAAGGACTTCAGCCCGATGGAGATACCCAGGATGAAGCCCAAGCTGCTGCGACGGAACGCCAGCGCGGAGTCTTGGAAGTGGACGAGTGGACGGACTCTTTCCGCTCGGCTCCCATGTGGCAACTTTCCGCCTCTTACACCGTCTGCGGGGTTACAACTGGAATAATTGCCGCCCATTTGGTCCCTTACGCCATCGACCTGGGGGTTTCGCCGGGCCTGGCGGCCACCATATTCGGTGTCATGATGGGCTTAAATGTTCTAGGTGGTTTAGGCGCTGGGGTTCTGTCGGACCGGTTCGGGCGGAAAAACGTCTTGGCTGTCGTCTACTTTACGAGGGGTATGGGTTATCTGGTTCTGCTCCTCATGCCTAGCGCAACGGGGCTTTGGATTTTCGCGATCTTCGCCGGCTTCTCTTGGGTGGCCAGCGTACCCCTGACCGCATCGTTAACTGCGGATGTCTATGGTCTGCGCGCCTTAGCCACTATTTCGGGTATATCGTTCCTATGCCATCAGGTGGGTTCCTTCACAAGCATCTTGCTTGCTGGGTACCTCTATGACGTTACCGGCTCCTACACCCTTCCTTTTGCCCTAGCCGGCTCGTTACTGTTCCCGGCGGCGATTTCCGCTTTCACCATCAAAGAGCGCAAGTACTCAACGCGCTACCAAGGAGTTGCCGTTGCCACGGCTGCTGATTGAGTAGATTAGCCACGGAATTTCATACTAAGAATTTAGCCGCCGTTGGTGCTAAATCTTAGAAATTGTTCGTGTCATGGTCTGTTTCTCGGCGGAATTGCCGAACCCCAAGCCCATTATTTGACGCTACCGGTTCCTGGGTGTGATTGTTGCCAGCCTTCATTTGTATGACGCTACCGGTTCCTGGGTGTGATTGTTGCCAGCCTTCATTTGTATGACGCTACCGGTTCTTGGGTGTGATTGTTGCCAGCCTTCATTTGTATGACGATACCGGTTCTTGGGTGTGATTGTTGCCAGCCTTCATTTATTGGAAAAGCCCTCCAAGGCCCATCTATGACGTTTAGCTTTATGTCCTAGATGAATGGCCATTCTCCTTCGGTCTGTCGCCGAAATTAGCTAACGGCTATTTCTTGGCGATATAATCTTGGCGTATGGACGATACGCAACCGGAATACGCCGGTCCTTCGCGATTGGAGATCATAATATTAGTCCTAGCCATCGCTGGCGGAGTGGTCGGCGGGTTGTTCGGCTTTGGGATTCTGCCACCTGATTTTGGGTCGGAAGACCTAGCCTCTTCGCCCACACCCACTGCGGTTCCTACGCCTTCATTCCCGATTACGCCTAAGCCGTCTCCCACCATGGATCCAGCCCTGGAGCCAGTTCGGGAGCCGACAGCCACATCCCTGCCCTCCCCAACTTTGGACCCAACGCCAGATCAACCGGAAGCAACGCCGGAGCAACCAGGGGAACCGACCATATTGCCTGAGCCAGCGCCCACCGCAAGTCCGTCAGCGTCGCCGGACCCGGCGCCCGATCCAACACCGACCCCAACGGCGACTCCATTGCCCACAACGGCACCCGACCCGCCTACTCCAGTGCCAACCATGGCGCCCACTGCAACTGCGGTGCCGGTGCCTACGCCAACTCCCGATGTGGGATTTGACGGCATTTATACGTTGACCGTGGAGCAACCCTTGGATGAGGCCTATGCCGGCAAGATCATCTCATTTAAGATAGGCGGCGATTCCGCAAACCAGACCGCTATATGGCAGCAAGGACAGACCAATGAATTGGACCTGACTGCCTCTAGCTTAGCCTTGATTCCCGGCCCTTCGACTGGCGGCCTGGAGAAGGTCTATACCCAGCCAGCGTTTGGTGCTCTACTGGCCAGTCCCATCAGGCAACCGGCGCCGCCGCCGGTCTTTCAAGGCACTGCCAAAGTTGACGGCGTTCCGGTGCCACAAGGGACGGTCGTAACCGCCTGGATTGATGATAAACAGGTGGGAAGCGCAAGCGTAGTCACCAAACCAACAACGCCAGAATCGCTAACCGGGGCTGGGGTGTTTTTCAGGCCTCTAGGCAATAAGTTGAGACGTGTATGGAGCTATGACGCCACGCTCCGCGTGTGGGATTTTTACGACCCACGGTCTGGGTTCGCCGCCACAAATACACTCACCGAGATTCTTGATGGCGAGATTGTCTGGATAGACGTCAGAGAAGACGTGGAGTTCCGAAGGGTAGGCCTGTTTAAAGGCTGGAATTTGGTGGCTATGCCGTGAGCGCAAGAACGCCGGATAATCACAGGTTCGAACCGTAATTTGAGACCCGCGAGTAACTGGAATTACGGTTCCGTGTGGTTATTACTTAAAATGTTATTAGCTAATAGGAGGCATCAACCGACGTGGCAAAACTACTTTACGGCGACAGGATCGGCAAACTTGCGAAAATAAGCCCCTCCTGCGTAGCAGTAATCTTCGGCGCCAATAGACAAGATGTATTGCTCACTCGCCGGTCCGACAACGGTCGCTGGTGTTTGCCTGGGGGAGCCATGGATGCTGGCGAAAGCGCCGTAGAATGTTGCGCCCGAGAGGTGTTGGAGGAAACGGGATTGATAGTCTGGGTGGGAAGATTAGTGGGTGTTTATTCGACTCCACACAGCATTATCGAGTACGCCGATGGCAACCGCCGACAGGGACTGACTATGAGCTTTGAGGCTGAGCCAACGGGCGGAGAGCTTTGCCTCAGCGATGAGACGACGGAGGTCGGTTACTTCTCACGGGAACAGATGAATTCGATGGACCTTATGGAACCGATTTACCAGCGGGTTGATGATGCCCTAGCAAGTGTTGAGGCGGCATTTGTGCGCTAATGTGGTCCGTAGCGTAGCGGCTGGTGGCTGCTGAGTGACACGTGGGACATCCGGCAGCGTGGCTGGAATTCTATACCACGCTGCCAGCGACCATTTCCCTTTATACCGGCAACGCTTCTTCTGTCCGACCCTCCGGTAGTTCAACACCAAAGGCATTCACGTTGAAAGCGAGCATGGCGTAGCAGCCCATGAGGTTGGTAAGCTCGGTGAGTCCGAGAACCCCGAACTGAGCCATCGCCGCATCGAAAGTGGCTTGGCTAACCCGGTGGGTCCGGAAGAACTCTCGCCCGTAGTTCACAACTGCTTCCTCGTCGGGCGCCAATCCGGAAAGCTCCTTTTTGTCACGCAGCGCGTCCACTATGCCGTCTTTTAGTCCGGCTGTACGGGCGGCGGGCGCATGCGCGTTCCAGATGAACTGGCAATCGTTCTCCCGAGCGGCGAGGAGCATGCCAAGCTCCCGGATACGAGGCGACAGGGTTGTTTCCGTACGTAAGTACAACGCAAGACCAAGCGCACGCTGGGCGACCTCCGGCGCATTCAGCATGACCGATCCCGGCCCGGTGGTAGGGACTTCGCCCCTCTGTTTAACCATTTCGTCAAAAGCAGTCCTCTGGATTTCGGGAATATTTTCTCTACTCAAAGCAGGTACGCGGGCCATAGTGTCCTCCGTCATTTGAGTGGTTGGTCCGGCCAGGGACGGGGAATAATCTATTCCTCATTTTTATCCTGGGAGTTTGATCTAGTGTTATTCTTTAGCGTTTATTCTTTAGTGGGTAGGCCAGCTTCTTTCCACCCCTTCATCCCGCCGTCCATATAGGATACGTTTGTGAATCCCATCTCTTTTAGCACTTGTGCCCCAAGTGAGGCCATGTGGCCCAGGCCTCAAGTTGTGATTACCTGCCGTGACCGGTCCTGTAAACGCAGGTCCCGTATCTGTTCCGGCACTTGCAAGTCCGCGCGAATGGGTAGCGAACCCAAAGAGATCATCACCACGTTGGGTGCTCTGTCGCTATCCGGGACAGACTCCGCATCCCGCACTTCGATTAATATGGCGCCCTCATCAGCCTGAAGCCTTTGATGTGCCTCTTCCGGGGTAATCCCAGTCACTTCGGCTTTCGCTTCAGTAACCATTTCCATCCAACTCTTTGCCATGAATGCCTCCTCAACGGGTTTTTCCCGACCTTTTCCGATTAACAGGCCCGATCCACAAGAATAAAGGTCTTCCGGGATGAGTTGAACTATAAGACGGCGACCTAAGAGCGTCAACTGTCCACCGGTTTGCTGGAGTGTGCTTTGGGTGGAGCGTGCGTTTAGGGACAGGGCATTTTTCGCCAGGGTTTGCCAGAGATTATTGCGGAGAATAGCGGCGTCCTACCCACGCGGCCGCCGCAGATTCAACCAGTTGCTTGGAGTCCGGGAAACGCCCAGGGCAAGGCCACTTTTAGCGATGAGCGAGATAATATAACGCTACTAAACGTCCGGTCTATAGGTAAACCGGTCCCATCCGCAAACCATACCCGCAATTTAGGGGCACTCATACCGGCGACTCCTACTATTGGGATCGTACTATTGTGGGATCGTAAATAGCCACTATGACCGATGACGGGATGTTGCGTAGAATGTAGCATGTGGCTACTAAGTTGGAGGTGACACCATGCCTAAGCGTTTAGTAAAAAGCACTAACAAGAAGCTGTGGGGAGTGGCTGGGGGCTTGGCTGAGTACTTCAACGTGGACCCGACGTTGGTCCGGGTCGGCTTCGTTGTCTTGACTTTCATTTGCGTCGTTGCCGGGATTGTAGGATATGTTGCGCTGGCTTTGCTGATGCCATCCCCTGACAAGGCACAGCTGACCAACCGGGTGGCAGTGGTAGATAATCCGGACCAGGATGTGCGCTGACCGAGGGGTCAATGCTCCGCCGGGTCACGTAAAGTCGAGTTCCGAATCCGTCCGGAGCAGGGCGGCAGACCCCAGGTTGGCGTGGATGTTACTAGGATAACTATGGTCACATGATGCAGCAGGGGTCTCAAGGTCCCGGAACGGATCTCGCTGATCCAAAATAGGTTAGCGAAGTTGAAGGTTAAGGGACGGAGGAGTCGGCATCCTCCGCGTCTAGAATGTTGACCAGAGTGGACCATCAGAAGCGATAGCGGACCCAAGCAACAAAAAGCCTCCCGGCATAACTGCCGGGGGGGCTTTTATTAGTGCCTATGTTTCGATTGCTAATCAGGGTGCGCCCAACCCAAGCCAATATGTGCGATTTGGAGGTAAACAAATGGTGGGCCGTGTGGGGCTCGAACCCACGACACCCGGATTAAAAGTCCGGTGCTCTGCCAAACTGAGCTAACGGCCCATGACTATGCCTTGATGTTGCTGCACTACCTTGGATTAGCTGAGGACGAACACGGCTGCGGGAAGGCGCTTTGACTCGAATGCTGTCGCAACCGCAGCAGGCGGGGACTCCTCCCACACGCGGGACAATATTGTATCACCTGATTCACCTTGGGAAAACGATCGCGCCCTTAATTAGTTTCATATAGGTTAGCCAATTGACGCCTGCCACCTAGACAGACCGTACAGTCCTTTTATCCAAGGTGACTAAGATGGGCCGGTGGGAGTCTCGAAGGCTCGGGCATGTGTTGAGCCAGGCGTCGGTCTTTTGTCTGATGCAGGTCTTTTATGTAATGCAGGTTGGCGGTGCGGGAAGATTGAGGTACCGGAGGTGCGTCAGCTAGGAAGTCCCATTAGGGAAGTTCCGTTAGGTAGGAAAACGAGATGTACGGAAGGTTAGATCCTCGGGAAATGTGCTCCTCAAAACCCACTTGCAACCGGTGCTGCCGCTGTGATAATGTGGCCGGAAACAAAGCAGAACAGGAGAGGAAAGATGAGCTACACGCCGAAATCACTAGGTCACGTAAACATTTATGTGCGCAACGCTGAGCGCTCACAAAAGTGGTATGAAGAAGTACTCGGGCTTCACACCTATGATTTCGTCCCCGGACGCGCCGCTTTCATGTCGGCGGACAAAGAGATCTCCCACGAAATCGCATTGATGGAAGTAGGAGAGAATGCTCTCGGACCGCAAAAAGGACAGGTCGGCTTGAACCACATGGCCTGGTACATGCACAGCCTAGATGACCTGAAAGAGCTTTACCAGCGTCTGCAAGACTTGAACGTGACCATCGACCGCGTGTCCGACCACGGTCTCGCAATCGGGATTTATCTCCGAGACCCGGACGGCAACGGAATCGAGGTCTCTTATGAGATGCCCCGAAGTGAGTGGGAGCGAGAAGAAAACCTGTTCATGAGCGGTGGATTGACCCAGAAAGGCCGCCTGCCCGGCCCCTGGGACGAGGCAATCGCCAAAGCCGATGCTGCCGCCGCTGCCGCTAGGTAACCAACGGTCCACGCCAAACAGAACAATCGGGGGTGCCAGAGCGCACCCCCTTTTTATTTTCCGGTTCTATTTCCAGCCCGACTTATTTCCAGCCGGACTTGCTTCGTGCCGGTGTTAATTCCATTCAGAATCCGGCGGCCAAATGTTGTGGCTGCCTCTAGCTGCGCCTTGGGGCCCATCCTCCCGCCAGTCTTTGATGCTGTCTAATAACTTCAGTAGGTGGGGCGCCTTCAGGTGGGTTTGGAACGCAGCCTCGTCCTTATAGACCTCGTATAACCACATCAGATTGGAGTCGCCAGCGTCTTGGATTACGTCGAAGCGTAAGCAGTCCACTTCGTCCTTCACCGACGCTTTTGCGTCTTCCAAAAGAGCTTCTACGAACTCCTCTTTGTGCCCTTCTTTAATTTTCATGGATGCAATTATAACGTACATATCTCCTCCTAACTGATGGCTTAGAATGCGATATCTGTCGAGTGATAGGCTAAGTTTCTGGATTAAACACGGTTGGCTTAGTCATGGTCTAGGCCGAATCTCCGCTGGCAACGGCATTATCAGTACCTGGAATCCCAGCGTCGGAATGTTACAACCTCACCATCCCGCTGGCAAGGCTCGGGTCAGTAAGCGTGCGCATTAGGTAGGGTTCATCGCCCCTTTCAGTCGTCGTTTCCCAACCGCTTCCCGCATGATAATATGGTCAAGGCCCAGCGTCCCACGTTGATTATGCTCATAATCTGCCATGGTCGGATCAGTCCGGGGCGATTGGCTACTGCCAAATCGGCGGGGTTGAGCATAGACCTGAACTCACTTAGCTAATTACGGGTTTAGACGTCTGCCAAAAAGGAGCCAGGCAATGCCGGTTAGAACGGGTGCTCAGTACATCGAAGGTCTACGGGAGAATCAGCCGGAAGTATATATGAACGGCGAGCGTGTGAAGGACGTAACCACCCATCCGGCGCTGAGCAATGGGATACAGACCTTGGCCCGCCTTTATGACATGCAGCACGACCCGGAAATTGCCGACCAAATGACCTACACATCCCCCACAACCGGAGACCAAGTCGGCCTGTCCTTCATCCTTCCCAAGACGCCCGAAGACCTGCAGCGCCGCCACACCATGATGTCCCACTGGGCTCGGGTAAGTTGCGGTATGATGGGCCGCAGTCCCGATTTCATGAACGTGAACGTGATGGCCATGGCCGCCGCAGGCGACTACTTTGCCCAGAACCGGCCCGAATTCAAGAAAAACATCCAGGACTATTACGAGCTTGTCCGCGAGAAAGACCTGGTCCTGACCCATACCTTGCTTAACCTACAGCGCAGCCGAGCCCCCGGCGCGACAATGCTGGAAGACCGCACCGACATAGGCCTGGCGGTGGTCAAAGAGACCGATGCCGGCATAATCGTGAATGGTGCTCGGGTGCTTGCCACTCTGGCGCCACTGTCGGAGGAAATCGCCCTTTATCCCACAACCTCGCATATGCTTCCGGGCGGCGCTCCCGATCGCTACTCTTTTGCCTTTGCCATTCCCAACAATACCCCCGGCCTGAAGTTTCAATGCCGGGAGAGCTTTGATCAAGGCCGTTCCCACTTCGACCACCCCTTGGGCTCCCGTTTCGAGGAAATGGATGCCGTGGCCTTTTTCGACAATGTACTGGTGCCTTGGGAGCGGGTATTTCTGCTGGGCGACGTAGAGTTGTGCAACAATCTGCAGTCCGCCACCAACCGACACCTCCACTCTGGGCACCAGATAGTCACCAAAAACGTGGTGAAGTGTGAGTTCATTCTGGGCTTGGCCAACCTGATGATCCAAACCTTGGGTTCGGGTCAGTTGCCCCACGTGCAACAAATGATGGCTGAGATCATCGAAAACCTGGAAGTGACCAAGGCTTGTTTGCGGGCTGCGGAAGCCGACGCCAAGATCGATAAATGGGGCGTGCTTTGCCCTGCGGAATTGCCCCTGCAGGTGGCCCGAAACTCGTTTATCCGCATGTACCCCAGAATGGCTGAAATTCTCCACCTATTGGGTTCCAGCAGCCTCATGGCCCTGCCTACCGAGGCAGACATGAACGGTCCTCTTGCCGACGAGATCAACAAGTACCTGGAAACGGATACTGCCTCGGCCCAAGAGCGGGTCAGAATTTTCCGCTTGGCCTGGGACACCTGTTGTAGCGCCTTCGCCGGACGGCAGATCCTTTACGAAAGGTTCTTCCAAGCCGATTCGGTGCGCAACGCTGTCATTCTATACAACATGTTCGACCGGGAACCCATGACTAATTGGGTCAGTGATTTCCTGCACCAAGAATAAGCAGTACCAGTCAGTCCGGCTTGGGGCCTAGTGGCTCACCATGAGCGGGATTGATAACGCTGGTCTATCCCCTTTGGCATTAGCGGAAAAATATCAGCGCTCTCCGCGTTCTCTGCGTTAAGAACCGGCGCCATAATACAAGGAGGTTGCAATGGCAACGCCCAAGCTCATACGGCAAGACAGCGTAAAACACCTGGAACGCGCTCCCGGTGTCACCGTGTCCACCATGGTGGGAGAGGATTCCGGAGCCACCGAAATCTCCAGCGGCATCACCAGTTTCGCTCCGGGTACTTCCAATACCACCCACTTCCACAACGCCGAGGAATCGGTGATTGTCATCGAAGGCGAGGGAGTAATGATCATCGGCGGAGAGGAGCATCACGTTAAACCCAACGACGCCGCATTTATCACACCGGGCACCCACCACCGCATCGTCAACACCGGAGACAAGCCTTTCCGGATTGCTTGGTCCTATGCGACGATCCACGTTTCACGGACGCTGGTGGACTAAACCATACGGGCGCTCGAATCATATAGCGCCGCTGGCCTAAGTCTGCATCGGATTGAGGCAATGTTCCGGGTGTCGAGATCAGGAGGTCCGCCTATTACCCTGTCGCGCGCCTCCAAATCGCGTTTCCAATAAGGGCAAGCCGCCGGAGTTACTTATTGCATGTGGGTTTTGGTAGCCCTGGCCAGCACGGTCTGCTACGCCGGGGTCAGCATACTCGACAAATACGTCCTCGACCGCCGTCTCCCCAGTGTCGTCAGTTTTTACGCTTGGGTCACAATAAATCACACCGTATACGTCAGCATTTTGTTAGCCGTCACGGGCATTCCGTGGGGCGGTCCAGGCGATAAGCTGCTGGTTGCCTTCCTTTCCGGCTTGTCCTTGGGCGCCGGTTTCGTGTGCATGTTTTTGGGACTCAAGTTGGAAGAGGCGTCCCGGGCGGTAGCGCTCAGCCAAGTGTATCCGATCTACGTGGCCCTGTTGGCGGTCGCTTTCTTGGGGGAATCCCTGAAGCCGGTCCAGTGGGTAGCTATCTTGCTGATCGTGTTCGGCGCGATGCAGATCTCTCTTAGGGGCGGCTCGGGGAGCATGCTGCCCAGACTGAGCCGTGGCCTCCCCTTTTTGCTGGTCACGGGCATCGGTCAAGGCGTGGGATTCTTTCTCGTCAAGCATGCCATGGAAGGCCTTCCCGTTTGGACGGCTCTGGCCTTCCAGCAGATGGGGCTTTTGTTAGCATTTGGATTATTTGCGCGCCCTAGAGCTTGGAGGGAGTTGGCCCAAGTGTTGAGAGACCGGAAGTTCCTGTTGTTGATGGTGTCGGGCGAAAGCGCCCTGCCATTCACCGCAATTGCACTAACGATTTGGGCGGTCAGCTTGGGACCGGTTTCCCAGGTAGCTGCACTGCTGGCAACACGACCCTTGGCGGTCTTCGCTGGAAGTTCTATCCTGAGCAGGGAGCGATTGGGGATACTGGAGGAGTCTCTTTCACCTACCAGTTTGGCGCTCAAGGGGATTTCTATTGCTATGATAGTCGCAGGCGCTGCGACCCTGGGCTTGTACTAGCAACTTTCCCGGAACCTGGGGTTATGCGGCTGATGGTGACGGAATTCGGTAATGGTAGCCAAAATAATTGGTTACAATGGTACCCAAGTGACAATCGTAGTCCAACTATGATGGCAATTTAGTAAAAAAGAAGTCCAAAATAATACATCCCTTTCCCTGGGCGGCCCGGTTTTGATGCCAGCCGTATTTGTGACAGAAAACAGGAGGAAAACATGGCTAGAGTAGGATCAGTAACCCGAGACAGTGTGGACGCTGACCAAAGGGAGGCTTTTGACGCTTTCGTAGAGCAGCGAGGGAGCATCCCCACCACCGGTCCGTTGTCGGTAATGCTAAACGCTCCGGACATGCTTGTGCGAGGCGAGCACCTGCGGGCTTACCTGAGGGGAGACGATTCCAGCCTGCCGGAGAACATCCGGGAACTAGCGATGCTGGTCACGGCCAGGGAGATGGACTGTCAGTTCATCTGGAACGCCCACGCTGGCTTTGGCCGTAAGTCCGGCTTGAGCGACGATGTGGTGGATAGCCTTCGGGACAAGAAGCCATTGACCGGCTTGAGCTCGGAAGAGAGCGCTGTGGTCGATTACGGTCGAGAGTTCTTCCGCACCCACCGCGTTGCTCAGACCACATTCGACGCCGCCTTAACCGCATTCGGAGTTCGGGGATTGACGGAGTTGACCACGCTGATGGGGTACTACTCTGCGTTGGCCTTCAACATCAACGCCTTCGAGGTGGGCCTGCCCGCCGACGCTACTGAAGCGCCGTTGCCGGTGTAAGGGCAACCGGGGCCAGGGAGGGGCTCTGAAATTTGAGAGGGGTTAATCGGTGGGCCTTGAGATCGGCCCATAGCGGCGGCGCGAACCGTCAGTCTTCCACTTTGGATCGAGCAACTGATCCTAATTACAACCGCCGCCGCTTCATCTTGCCCTACGACGATCTTTCGGAACTAAATACATAAATTCGGGCTGTGATGGGTCGGGTCGCGTTCTATCTATCGATTTCAGTGATGAGGATAGTTACGCTGGAAGATGAACCCAATCCAAAAGTGGACGGATTCTTCACTATTAATTGACCAGATTGAGTCAGTTCACAAACACCCTTGTAGGTTTTAGCTGGTCCACTACCTGGACAATTCCCACCAAGCCACTCTACCGATGCGCCATCACCACTTGCAGTCATCTCCAGCCCGTAAATTCCCTTGGACAGCGCAACAGTTCTTGAATTGCCATCATCAATTACGCCAGACCATTCAGCCACTTTATCGGTTAGTGCAGAGCAGGAAACCGCCAAGACCAGTAACACTATGCCAAGCAACAAGGTCGATTTGGGACTCATGTCATAGAACTCCTAGCAACGTAATCGATCAACCTATCCCACAATCTTTCAATCATTTTGGGCAGCGAACTATTACATGTCTGTGTCCTTCCATTCATGGCGGCCAGTGATGGGTTATTGTATTACCATCCAGGATAGCGAGGTCAAGCAAGGCCGGGTTGGCTATTTTGGAGCGGCGTCGGCCAAATGTGTCCAAGGGCTGACATGCAATCAAACCGGACCCAATGGCTATCTCCCCTAAACCGTGGGCGGCCTCCGGTTGTGCCAGTCGGTGTTCTGCTCATATGCGTGGGCTACCCTGAGCACTGTTTCATCGGCGCCGAGCTTGGCCCCAATCTGTAGGCCGATGGGCAGGCCACTCTCGCTAAACCCGCAGGGTATGCTGATGGCCGGTGCGTTGGCGAGGTTGAACGTCGAGGTCAAGAGGTAGGGACGGCGCATCAGAGTTCCTTGGGAGAAGCTCTCTATGTCCTGCGCTACCTTCCCAGCAGTTGGCAACACCAGAACGTCGTAGCTTGCCAATGCGTCAAGAACCTCTTGGCGTAGCATGGCCCGCAGCTTTTGCGCCTTGTAGTACGCTTGGGCTGGCAAAATGCTGCCGCTCAGCATCTGGATTCGGTTGCCCCACAGGTAGTCTTCTCGCCGGTTCTTGACCCATTCCCTGTGGGAGGAGGCGGGTTCTACCGCCAACAAAGCGATGGTTATGAGCATGCTATGCCGGGACAGCGGGACGGAGACCTCTTCCACCGTTGCGCCAAGTTCCCCCAAGACGGCGGTGGCCCCGATGACCGCATCCCGGACTTCCTGGTCAACCACATCGGTGTGGGTCTGCTCTGTGACCAATCCCACCCGCAGGCCTCGGATGTCGCCGGTCAAGGCTTCCCGGTAGTCGGGTACCGGTGTGTTCCACGTATAAGGGTCCTGAGGGTCGTGTCCGGCAATTGAGTTCAGAGTGATAGCCGCATCCTCCACGCTCCGGGACATGGGCCCCACCGTGTCCATGGACCAGACCCCGCTCATAATTCCGTGGCGGCTGACCCTTCCCCAACTGGGCTTCATGCCCACCAATCCACACCACGCCGCTGGAAAGCGTATCGACCCACCGGTGTCCTCGCCCAACGATGTGGCGCACAGATAAGCGGCCGTGGCAGCTCCGGAACCACTGCTGGACGAGCCGGTGAACATGTCCAGGTTCCAGGGGTTACGGGGGGTGCTGTACCGTTGGAATCCGCCTCCGATGGCGAATTCGGTCAAGTTGGTCTTGCCTAGGATAATCGCCCCGGCTTTTTTCGGGTTGGCGATTACCGTGGCGTCTTCGTCCGGAATAAAATCCTCAAGGAATTTGGAACCGCCGCTGGAACGGATGCCTTTGCTGTAGAACTGGTCCTTCACCGCGACGGGAACCCCATGCATTGCTCCCAAGTAGTTGCCTTGGGCAATGGCGCTCTCGGCCTCCCTGGCCGCTTCCATTGCTTGTTTGCGTGCAACGGTCAGGTAGGAGTTGAACTTGAAATCCAGGCTGTCGATGCGGTCCAAGTAGGCTTCCGTGGCTTCCACCGGAGAGACGCTCCGGTTTTTTATCTGGGCGGATAGCTCAGCCACGCTGAGAAAAGGAATGTCTTCTTTATTCATTGGACCACCTCTTATTACTCGAAGCTAGCGTGAAAATTCCGGAAAACGCCAGCCCATTATGGCACAAGAGAGCACCAGCCGTGTGACCAACAATCAGGTGTCTCCCAACACTCGTACTCAATCCGAATTCCTTAATCGGAGTTCTGGCCAGCGGTAGCGGGGGATGCTGTGGCCACCACCTCCCCTTTTTCTCCCTGCATAGCCGAAATCGCCATACCAGTCATCATAAGAGCCATCATGGTCAAAAGGGCGTTGCGCAGGCCCACCGAGAATGCGTGGGAAACGCCAACGCTGCCTGATTCCCGCACGGCGTCGAAACTAGGTTCGAAGCCCAGAGCCCCCATGGTTGCCGTAATGATGGCCGTGGCCATGGCCAAGCTTATTATGTTGGCCCCGTTGCGCACCAAGTTGAGCAAGGCGACCACGATGCCATACCCCTGGAGCTCCACGGAACTGAGCACCGAACTGCTGTTTGGGGAATAAAAGATCCCCTGCCCTGCGCTGACAAACATCAAGCCAGGGAGCGCCAATGTCCAAGATGACTGCTCGGTTAATCGCGACAATATAAAAAGGCCCGTTGCGATGCAGGACATCCCTCCTACGGTGAAAATTCTCCAGCCAAACCGGTCCGATAAGGTGCCGGTAATGGGCCCAATGACAGCCATCATCAGCGCACCGGGCATAACCATAAATCCTGCGGTCGTTGCGCCGTATCCCAACACGCCCTGCAAGTAAAAAGGCATTAGAAAAAGGACTGCGGAGCTGCCCAAGAAGTTGAGGAACGCCGCCGAAACTCCGAAGGAAAATGTTTTGCGGCCAAAAAGACGCAAGTCCAACATTGGGTTGGGAGTATGCAATTCCCATCGGATGAATGAAGCGGATAGACCGAAAAACGCAATCACGGCCGCGATTATGGCGGGCGATGTCCAGCCGGCCCGGTGACCCATGGTCATGGCCAGCAATAGGGTTACCAGTGCGCCGGTAGATAGAGCGGCGCCCAACCAGTCGAAGGAAATCCCAGAATTGGACTTATCCGGGGCTCTATCCGGTTCTTGCAGGATGATTATAGTTGCGAAGATTCCCAATAGCCCTACGGGAACATTTATGAAGAAAACGGAAGGCCATCCAAACGCGTCAACCAGCAATCCGCCAAGGGCCGGCCCAGCTACGGCGCCGCTGCCGACTATGGTCATGACCAAACCTATAGCTTTGCCCCGTTCGCTGGATGGAAACGCCGATATCATGATCGCCATACCGGTTCCCTGAGTCATAGCCGCTCCGACTCCTTGCATGAGCCGGACCGAAATCAGCATTGGAAGACTGATGGAGGAACCCGCCAGGCCCGCCGCGATGACATATACCGCGCTTCCAATTAGGTAGACTTTCTTGCGGCCTAGAAGGTCTGATACGCGGCCCATGGGCAGCAGCAACGCCGTAATCGTCAGGGTATAGCCAATTACTACCCACTGAATGGTGGGAATGTCGGTCCGGAAATGACTGGCTATGGTGGGCAAGGCCACGTTGGTGCTGCCGTGGTCTAACACGGACCCTAGAAAGCCGATGGCTATTGCGCCAAATACCCAATATTTGTAGTTGGGCATGCTTGGCTGCAATTCGTGAATCCTTGTGGCAAGGGAAGGGACTCCGGAAAGAATAAGCAATATTATTCCGGATATCAGTATCAGCAATCCGAAAAGAATCATAAAGTGGGAGCCTTCTCGGAGCTGTCTGCATCAAGCTGACGCCGGGTTGCTACGCTGCTGGTATGTCGAACCGATGGGGCGATAGTAATCAATCAGATTTTCCAGATCAAAGTATGTTTATTTTAAAAAACGGGCTGACGCCTGACCTACTTATGAATAGGTTTGGCCTATTGCCAAACCAAGCATGCCGGGTTTTTACTCAGCCTTCGTAACTGTTTTGCCTGGAACAGGATCGGCCCAGATCAGGCATGCCGGGTTTTCGCCCATCCCTCATCAAAGGGCGTGCTGAAAATTCCCGTGGACTGCTTGCTTTTGAACTTCCACTCCCCGTCGATTCGGACATACTCCTCATCATCAATGCCCGCCCGCCAAGTAGCTTGGTCGCCTTCGCCCAAGGTGCATGGCATGAACAGATACCACCTCGCCTTTGCCGTGTCCCCCGTTACTTCAATATGGGGGTTCAATCCGTAATGTAAGGCGAAGGTGAAGATTTTGGATGCTCCCCGGAAGAACTCGCGGATGGCCTCCCGGCCTTCAAACCGGCCCAAAGCCCCGCTTTCCCAAGTTGCGTCCTCGACAAACAGTTCAGCAATTTTGTCCGGGTTGTAGTTGTCGTCGCAGTAGGCGGCGTACCTGGCCTTTAAGTTTCGGATAGCATCTGTGTCTTCAACGGCCCTAACCCTCTTTTCCAGTTCTTCTAGCCTGGAAATCAATTCGGCTGCTTGGCTGTCTGTCATAGTAAATCCTTTTTTGTCCAAACTTTTCAGGATAGCTGTGGCTTCCGGGGGAAAACGGGTTGGTCCGCTTTCAATTCCGCTTTGGAATTAGCGTACTCATTGCCTAAAACCGGTCCACCAATATGGTACCCAAAAACCGCATTGGTAAGACAATAACACCAATAACGTGACACCTAAACCGTATTATCAATACCCTTCATGGTGAGTCTGTACCGCCAAAGCCGAACCACCAAAACCGTACCCAAACACCGTCCGTGGTGAGCCTTGTATCTTACAATATAGACGTGAGAGACCGTGTGAGCCTTGGTCACAGTTTCTGATAGACCGTTCGACAGCGAGGTCCTCACGTCTCCTCCCTGGGAGAGCCCGAACAGTTGTGTGGGCGTAATAGCCCGAATTTGCAAGGTGGAGCCAGCG
>MUCU01000019.1 GCA_002817055.1 SAR202 cluster bacterium Io17-Chloro-G7
GCTATCCTCCCTTAATCCTACACATACTTCCCTTGCATCCACATACGCCCTCCACGCACTGTTTATCCGGAGTTGGTATTAGTCGGCAAGTTATTAGGGAGGAAGCCTCATGTACGACAAACCGATGCTCGGCTTGGACCAAGTCCAGAAAGCAATGAACGTTATGTTAGCCAAGGCCAATGAAGAGCCGGACCGTCCTTTTGCCATAGCGATTGTAGACGACGCAGGAGACTTGATTGGCTATGCTCGCATGGACCGCACTCGCAAGATTCCCCAGCGCATGGCCATCCGCAAGGCATACACCTGCGCTCTGTCGGGCCAAGACTCCAAAGACTACGCCGCCAGGCTGAAGGAGCAAGGGCGAACAGTAGCTGAAATGGGAGACCCCATGCTGGCCGCTGTCCAAGGGGGCGTAGTTGTGCTGCACCCGAGCACCGGTGCGATTCTGGGAGGAATCGGAGTCAGCGGCTTGGCAGCCCAAGAAGATGAAGACATTGCCAACATGGGGCTAAAGGCGCTAGGACTGTAGGTAAGCTATCAGCGGTCAGCGGAAAACGGTCAGCGGGGAGCCGGGGGGCGAAATCCCCCTACATCCCCCTTTATCGAAAGGGGGATTTTTCTCCGTATACGATGGGTCACAACGGCGGGCCATGTCCTATTGCAGTAATTCTCTCCGCTTACAATTGGTCACAACAGCGGGCCATGTCGTATTGGGGGATTTCTCTCCGCATACAATTGGTCACACCAGCGGGCCACGTCGCAACGGAGGACTTTTCCTCCCACGACGCACTTTGGGAAGCGAAAGCCCCCCTTTCAATAAAGGTAATTATCCCCTTATTGCACGGATTCGCCGATTGGATTATAGGTGCCGTATTTCCCGTAGCGAACCTTGTTGACTCGGTTCGCCATTGACTCGTACATGGGCGTTTCGTCGTTCCGATGGTTCCACCGAAAGGCATAGGAATCGAAGTAGCCTTGTAGGTGCCCAACACCCACAGCATGGTTAACGCCACTGATACCACGTTTAACTAGGCTCCAGAATCCTTCTATGGTGTTAGTGTGTATATCGCCGATAACGTACACCTTGGCCCCGTGGTGGACGCGCCGGTGCTGATAGCCCATAGCCTTGAGCGGTTCATACGAGGAATGCTCATCGGAGTAGACCAAACTAGACGGCAATATCTTCTCCCTGATATTGGGCAAGAGGGAATCCCTCGATACATCTGGTACAACCTTAGTGATCACCTTTCCGTCTCGTTCCACCATGCCGAACACCGGCTGTTTACCAGCCGTGCCACGTCCGCCTAGCCGTTCCCGCCTCACTTTATGCATGTTCTTGGCCTTGCCGCCGACGAAGGTTTCATCGACCTCGACTAATAACCCCTCCAGGGATACATCTTCGGCTAGGATAGACCGAATCTGCTTGAACATGCGCCATGCCGTCTTGTAGGTAACACCGAGTTCCCGCTCCAGTTGCTTAGCCGATATGCCTGTCCGTGTGGACGCCATCAGGTATATGGCGTAGAACCATGACTTCAACGGCGTGGAGGATTTCTCAAAGATAGTGCCAGCCAGTGGGTATATCTGGGTGCCGCAGTCCTGACAGGAATAAGCCTTGCGCCCCTTGATACGGTAGTGCTTCGTTACCTCCTGGCACTTCCTGCAAATAATACCATTCGGCCAGACCATATCCCGTATCTGGTTAAGGCAATTATCTTCGTCGGGGAACTGTTCGTTGAATTGTTGGACAGTGAATTTTTCCATTTCGGCACCTTCTTTGTGCCAGTAGTGTAACAGCGTATATACGTGGAGTCAAGGTATATATTTACGCCTGTAAAGGGATAGTGATGCTAGGCGTAAAAGAGAAAAGCTAGTGTTCAGTTGCCCGAAACACTAGCTTCATGCTTGACGCCGCTGCAGAACTCCATTTACAATAGCTTTGACGGTCTGGCCGGGTACGCTACTAACACAGACAGGCCCCAGTCTGATCGTCGCCGAATAGAATTGCGCATTGGCTTGTTCTATTCTAATGGAATGGCGGTGCGTGGTCAAGGTGATGCCGATGAATAAAGAAACTATTCAGGCTCAAATGGACGAATTGCGTGACGAGTTGAATCGCGTTGACGCCCTTCAAGTGGCATTAGAAGCCGCCTTGCGCGCCCATGAATCCTTGTTCAAGGCGATATCAGCCAATGGGGTCAAGCAGACACGCCAGTTGGCCCTAGGTGTTCCTGGCCGTGGTGGTGGGCCGAAGGGTTCGGTTAGTTTCCGGTCTGGTGTAATTGAAGTCCTCAAACAGGCCCGTGGTGAAGAACTGCATGCAGACATCATCTGGGAACGAATGCAGGCGATGGGCGTCAAGAGTGAGGCCAAACGGCCACGCGGGTTTGTTTCCATGATTGCTGCAAAAGAAGAAGACATAGAAAAGTCCGCGCCTGGCACTTTTCGCTGGGTTGGGGCTTCTCCCCAAGATTCCATTAAAAGCTAAAGAGAGCATTAGCTCGTAACTAACGCTCTCCAGCAAAGGAGGTGATAAGCCATGCGACGTACCAACTCCGGGACCATCTTGATTTGGTTCGCCGTCCTGTTATTAACGGACTAGTCCCCTTCGGGGGGCGTCTCTACCTCTTTCTTGATAAGACGCAATAAATCCTTGGGCTGGAAACTAGCCCGTTGCTTCTTCTCGATGCTCTTATCCCGTAACTCGCCTTCCTCGTAGGATGGGCGTAACGGATTTTTCTTCTTCGAGCCTGGCATGCCCCTATTGTACCATTCTCTTGCAATACCGGAGTCAAAATGACACAGCAGAACTGGGAAAGCTTGTTTATTACCCGCGCGTCCAACCCAAGATCGGACGAACAACCTGTTAGATTCTACGTTGAGTACAGCCGCGGAGCGCGTACTCCCATTCGTGTCCGTGTTCAGTTGCCTACAGGTGCCAACGACTATATAGTGCCGCTCACTTGGCAACAGTGGGAACAAATGAACGCCTAGTTGCATTCTCAACTAATCGATGCCTAGACGTGCAATACGGGGATAATTACCTTCAATAAAGGGGGTTGGGGGGATTTCGGACTGCGATCAGGAACAATGCTCAGCTAATAGCAGAAACCTGAGCGCGGATAGTTGGTTGCCGTTAGCTAACAAAAAGGAGCAACAATGGCCAATCCCAGAGCGGATTACTCGCCCATATTCCACCGAAAGCCCTTGAAGTTGCCCGGCGGCGCCAGAGTCGCTGTGTGGCCGGTTATCAATGTGGAAGAGTGGGACATCAACACCCCCATGGCCCGGACGGTCCTGCCCAGTCCTCAAGGAGTCAGCATTATTCCCGATGTTGCCAATTTTGGATGGTTCGACTACGGCATGCGCGTCGGCTTCTGGCGCTTCAAACGGGTGTTGGACAGCCACGGCATTCGGGCCACGGTAAGTCTAAATGCGTCGGTTTGCCTCAGCTTTCCTCAGTTGGTCCGGGAATGCCTGGAGTCGGGCTGGGAGATGCTGGGTCATGGTTACATACAGCGGGTCATCAACAGTGAGCCCGACGAACGGGAGACCATTCGCAAAACCATAAGCACCATTAAAGAGTTCACCGGAACAGCTCCCAGAGGCTGGATGGGACCGGGTCTGGCCGAAACCTTCGATACCCCGGACATTCTGGCCGAGGAAGGGATCGAGTACGTCGCCGACTGGTGTAACGACGACCAGCCCTACGAGATGAAGATCAAGAATGGTCGCTTGGTGGCCGTGCCCTACACCGTGGAGCTAAACGACATTCCCATATACCTGATACAGCACCACAAGTCGCCGGAGATATTCGAGCGGGCCAAAGACCAGTTCGACACCCTGTACAGTGAAGGAGCGGAAAGCGCCCGGATTATGTGCATTTCCACTCACCCCTACATTACTGGCGTGCCCCACCGCATCAAGTACTACAACATGATCTTCGACTACATCAAACAGTTCGAAGGCGTGGTATTCATGACCGGCAGCGAGATTCTGGACTGGTATAACTCGGAGTCGGGGACGGGTTAGCTGGTTTTATGGAACATGGTCTCTTATGGGAGCCTAAATCCCCCTAAATCCCCCTTTTAGAAAGGGGGGCTCGAAGTTCTCCCATTTAGCACAGCCACTTGCGTAGTTACGTCTGACTGGAGAAGGATTGCAATGAATTTCGAGACTGGGAAGATTCAAACATTCGTGGGCACCGGGGAGCGGGGCTACGCGGGAGACGGTGGCCCAGCGGCCAGCGCACTACTCAGTGAGCCGTTCATGTGCGCCTTTGACGCCCAAGGCAATCTTTATGTGGCCGAGGCGACCAACCACTGCGTGCGCCGGGTGGACCCAGCCACGGGAGTCATATCCACGGTGGCGGGCACCGGCAGAGAAGGTTACTCCGGAGACGGTGGTCCGGCGACCCAGGCTACGTTCAACCAGCCCTATTCGTTGCAGATCGACTCCAACGGCGATATCTACATTGTTGATCGGTTAAACGCCGTGGTCCGCAAGGTAGACGCCGCCACCGGCATTATATCCACCGTAGCGGGTACCGGAGAGCCGGGATACGGTGGCGATGGCGGGCCGGGGCACGCAGCGCAATTAAGGGAACCCAACGACTGCTTCCTGGACGGCAAGGGCGGGTTGTTGATTGCCGACATCCAAGACCAACGGGTCCGCCGCTTGGACCTCAGTACTGGTATCATCACCACCTTCGCTGGCAACGGCTTGAAGGAGCGCACCGGCGACGGCGGTCCGGCCATAGAAGCGGGGATTTTGGGCGCTAGGGCCGTGTGCAACGACGGAGCGGGGAATACCTACATCTGCGAGCGGGAAGGCAACGGGGTCCGCATGGTCGACGCCATGGGCCGTATGTCCATCATCGCCGGTACCGGAGAAGTTGGTTACACCGGTGATGGAGGACCGGCCCTGACCGCCACATGGGGCGGGCCAAAGGCTATCCGCTGCGACCTGCAAGGCAATATATTGGTGGTCGACACGGAAAATCACGCCATTCGCAAGATCGACGCCATTAGCCGCATCGTTACTACGGTGGCTGGCGGTCATAAGGGCGGAGAAGGTGACGGCGGAGATGCTGTCAACGCCGGGATGGACCGTCCCCACGGCGCCGACATCGATGCCCAAGGCAATATCTATATAGCAGACAGCAACAACCACCGGGTGAGGGTAGTCGGGATTTAGAGCATGTAGGCCAGGCCAACGGGGGGTTCCGGGTTAAATTAGTGGTCCGACGGGCTTCACCACGAACGGCCCTGAAGCTCCCCGCTCGGCCTAAGCCTGTCGAAGGGCCGGTGACACGGTTCGGAGGCTCCCCGCTCGTCTTGAGGCTGTCGAAGGACCGGTGACTGGGTTTTCAGAACCCTGGAGTGCTGCTACTCCCTTCTAGCCTCTCCCTAACGTCGTCAGGTACCTGACGCAGTCTTTGTTTGAAGGCGATGTTCTCTCGTTCCGGCATCTGCCTTGCCGCCTCCACAATTAGCCGGACTCCCCCAAGCAAATCCTCCACGTGGATGTACTCCGCTTGGATCGATCCGTCGGCAGCGCCGTTGTGGTAGTTGCCCAAAGGGAAGGCGATTCCCGTGGTGCGGTAGCCGTACAGTGCGAAAGCGCTGGCCTCGCAAACACCTCCGCTCATCAGTTGCCGCTGCACCCGAAACCCACCCTCCTGGAGTTGCAAGGTCTCTCTGGCCCGCAATAACACCGATTCGGCATCGGCGCTAAAGGTCATGCTGGCATCGCCCACCCGGATAACCGGGCCGCTACCCTGCTCTGCGCCGGGGAGAGTCCGGCTGGACTCCAAGGAAACTACCAGAGTTTCTTTGGGCAGGAAACCGGATTCGGCCAGCAGTCTGGCCCCCATGAGACCAACTTCCTCGGCCCTCGTGAAAACCCCATAAACATCCCCGGGCGATGGCTGGACCGAGAGTTGGGCCAGAGCGGCCAATATGCTGGCGCAACCCGCCAGATCGTCGGCCGCCCGCATGCGTATCAAATCGCCGTCCATCTGGAAATCCGTTAGGTCGAAGACCACGGCTAACGGTAATTCTAGGCGGGCCGGTTCAGCCAACCGAATCAAGACTTGGCGCTGGCTTTCATCGCCGTGGCGGCCAACGGTGGTGGCAGGCAACCGCTTGCCATCTTCAAGGATGATCTGAAGCGGAACTCCGGCCTCAAAGCTGGCTGCGGGAACTCCACCCAGCGCATCGCCAACCAAGTAATCGCCCTGATACGACACGGCTTCGAAGCCTGGATGGTCCATGTGGGCCACCAGCGCCAGAGGCTCTCCGGCGGGATCCTGACCGGGGACTCGCGCAATCACGTTGCCGCTGTCGTCCACTTGATACGTCACACCCAGCTCATCCAGCGTCAGGACCACAGCCGACGCCACATCAGCCTCCCGATATGCTACAGCCGGCCGCACCGCCAACCGGGAGAGAATATTCAATGCCCGCTCTTTGTCATCCAACACTCGCCACGCTCCTGTTCGGGATGTTGCGATTATAGCAGCGGCCATTCCGGCAAGCTACTGGCGCCAAGGAGTGCGACGGCGGATACCTACTGGAGGCACGACGGGGGATGCCTGCTAAGGCGAGTAGTACACCTTGACCGGCACCCAGTCTAGGAAATGATTTCGGCCACCGACGCCTTCCATGACCACGCGGACCCGAAAGTTGGCATTAGTGAACTCCCCGCTGGACCAAGTGTGCCCCCAAGTGTCGTCCGAGCCGCCCAAAACGACCGTATGCTCCGTCGTGGTTTCTTCGGTGTCCGTCTTAGCCGCCGTCCAAGAGATTCCTCCATCCCACGACAGCTCCACAGCCATGCTATTGTTGCCGCCCGTGGCGTCCAGCCACCAATCCAGACGTACCTCTATACCGGAGATGTTACAGGCGGAAAGGGTAGAGAACCCGTAGTCGTAGAACCGGTGCCGGTCCCCGGCTCCGTTGATATTCGATGCGTCGGTTCCGCCGTCGGCGAATGCGCCTATGGGGTCAATCTCAAAGCCGTCTCCGTTGCCTCCCGTGTCAGCAACCTCCACAGAGGGGTTGGTGAAGCCGGTGTTGCCTGATGCGCTGCAGAAGCAAGTAAAGTAACGCGAGTCGGCCACCGCCAGTGGCGAGGAAACCAGGACTACGCCTCTGCCGTTGGATTGCATCCCCGTGGGCAGCGACACGCTGATGGTCACTGTTTCCCCGGGATTCCACACGTTGGGGTCTCGGGTGTCTGGCGCGATTCCGGTAACCGACCAGTCGCTGTTGTATCCCAGTCGCGCTACCACCTTGTCTCCGACTGAGTCAGGGTATTCCACCAGCACGTCCACGTCGGCGAAGTCCTCGACGGTGATCTCGCCGGTGTTTTCAACTTGAGCTGTGTAAGCGTTGCACGTATTAGGGTTCGATTGAGATGTTGAATTAAGGGATACGCCAGATTTGACACGCAAGAGCTGTTGGCCGGAGAGCAAACCGGCGTCGACGGTCCGGTCTGTGTAGGTGCTTATGAGGATCAGGAATACCACGCTGGTGATCAACAGAAACACGGTCAACACCAGCGATGCTGCGATGCTATTGCCCAAGTTATCAGACTCCTTGGGTAGTTCGTGGACTTATGGAATTAGGTGGCGTCCGGAATGGGGCGGGCCCGGTGGGGTCAGGGGCAATTTACGCTCGGGTCGCCTGCCGGGAACGGATATGGGTCCGCATTTGGATCAGAGAGAAGCCACGAAACCGCAGCCCGGCGCCCGAGACAAATACAAGTATGGCGAATATCGACGCAGCCAGACCGGCAAGCGCTAAGACAAGAACATTATCTCTGGACCCTGAGATAATCCCCGCGTTAGCCATGCTTGCGGCTGTGACGGAGGCCATTACCATGGAATCCTGATCCTGGAATCCAGCGCCTATAGACGCCAACGGACTGGCGATCGGACTTATAAAATCCTGACCTCCATCTGTCGATGGACCGGAGCCCCCGAAGAAGGTCAGCCACACAATTCCCACGGCAAAGATGGCTGCCACAATGCCAAAGGTCCAGCGTAAATTGCTCTTACGGGTGTTATGGTAAGCGACCATATCCTGCCTCATTTTGGGTGCCTTGAACAAATTTCCAGGTATCGTCATTCACAGCCGCACCCGGCTGCAAACCCACTCTTCACAAGCGTCTAATTCAATTTATGGGCGGTGCCCTTTAACTGCAAATACCAGAACACCCCAATTTGGACCTGAGGCTCTGGGAGTGGACCGAGAGGTATTCGATTTAGTCGGGCAATTCCCAAGTCGTTAGGACGGTGAGTAGGACTGGATTAGAGTGGGAGACCAGTGTCAAAGGACGGAGTGGGGGAGTGGACCGAATTGTGGCGCGGCATTCACCAGCGTGAGGGCCGAAAATCGCCATGGATTAGCTATAGATAAATAAGTCTCCTGCCAGAGAGGGGAACCCGGACGGAAGGGTCGGGAGGGCGAACTAGCTTGAGGGCGGGCCACCCTCATATGGCCGCCGCGAGAACCTTCCCATGGCGAGCTTGTATTGAATCGTCGTACTAAAAAGGGCCGCAATGCCCCTGATCGCTTGCATGGCACCCAGTTTACTGCTCCCAGTAACCCGGCATTTGAAGATTGTGGGGACTTCCGCTACATTCAGGCCAGCAGCTAAAATGATTAGGGTTGCTTCAGGCACAAACTCATAGTGATCGCCCTTGGAGCGCTCCACCACCAACGCCGCCGCCCTTCGTGAGTAGACTCGAAAATTGTTGGTGCACTCTTGTGGCCCCCTGGCGCACCAGTGGTAAATCAGGTTGGCAAGATGGCTGGAAAACCTCCGAAACGCCGTCATTCCGGTGATGCCGCCTCCAGCTATGTAGCGGCTGCCTTGCACCAAGTCCGGGCGGGCATCTACTTCATTTGTTGGTCCTATCTTTAATCCCGGCGTCAATCCTGCCAACAACCTGGGAACTTCTAGGGGGTCGTGGGACTGGTCGGCATCCATGGTCACCACGTATTGGGCGTCCGTAGCCAACGCCGCCGTCAGTCCGGTCCGCAGTGCCGAGCCCAGCCCCGATTTTCCCGGTCTTTTGATTACCGTTATATTCTTATAGGTCTCCGCCAACTCACCGGCCAACTCCCGAGTCCCGTCGGAGCTGTTGTCGTCTACGATCAACAACTGAAAATCCAACCCCAAGTTTTCCAATCCTCGCACTAACGGTCCCAGGTTCTGCGCTTCGTTGTAAGTCGGCAGTACGATGGCCAACTGAGGCATCTGGCTATCTCCACGTTTCCGGCGCGCCGGCAGGCTCCGGAAAGCCGTTATTTGACGCCAATTATTATCAGGGGCAATTATAAACCTGCAGCATGCTATTTCCCCCAGCTTAGGTTTGGATGACTACCCTCAGCTTTAACCTTGAGCGAACCCAAGTGACTGAGGCGTTCAACCGGTGCTATACTCGGTTTGGCGCTACCCTGGGTCGTAGATATAACAAATAGCAAAAAACACCGTCTGACGCGCTGCCGCTTTCTAAATGGACCAAAGGTTAAAAGCGCAAGCCCAGGCCTGAGGTTACTCCAAGGAGGACTATCATGCTGGAGCAGTTTCGGGTAAATCTGGATGATGCGGTCATGGTTGGCTGGAAAGACCTGAAAGCCACTGTGGCCGGGGTCTTCGAGAAAATGGGAGTGGAGCCCGCCGACGCCCAATTGGGGGCCGATGTGCTGGTGATGGCAGACCTGCGTGGTGTTGACTCCCACGGTGTGTCCAACATGCTGAAAAGCTATATCACCGGCTATCAAAACGGGCAGATCAACCCGAAGCCCAACTGGAAGATAATCCGGGAGACTCCCAGCACGGCCAATATAGACTGTGACCGGGGACTGGGCGTTATCATTACGCCCAAAGCGATGGACATCGCAATTCAGAAAGCCAAAAACGTGGGAGTGGGCATGGTGACCTTGGGTAATGCCCGCCACCTGGGTATGGCTTCATACCACGCAATGATGGCAGTGGAGCACGACATGATTGGCGTCTGCATGACCAGTTGCCCTCCCTCGGTCGTACCCACCTTCGGCGCCGAACCTCGCTTGGGTACCAACCCCATAGCGGTGGCCGCCCCGGCGAAAAACGAGCCTCCCTTTGTGTTCGACGCCGCTACCAGCTCGGTTGCGGGTAATAAGATAGGCATTGCCCGCCGTTTGGGCGTCAAGATGGAGCCGGGATGGCTGGCGGACCAAGATGGCAATCCCATCATGGAGGAAGCGGACCCGCCGGAGAAATACACACTGCTGCCCTTGGGTAGCACCAGGGAGTTGGGTTCCCACAAAGGCTACGGTCTATCTTGCATGGTGGACATTATGGCTGGCGTGCTCACCGGTGTCGGTTATGGCGCCGTGCCCGGCCGCCCCAACTTCGGCCACTACGTCGCCGCATATAGCATTGACGCCTTCACCGACCCGGACGACTTCAAAGAAATGATGGACGAGTGGATGGGGATGATGAAGAGCACCAAGCCAGCGCCGGGCCACGACCGGGTGATGGTAGCCGGGCAACCCGAGGCTGAGGTAGAAGCCGTGCGCCGGGCAGACGGCATTCCCTTGCACGAAGAAGTGGCTCAATGGATGCGGGACACCTGCGCCGAGTTGTCGGTCCCCTGCTTGTTCTAGCGGCTAGCTGGACATAGATTAGAGAACTTCTGGGTTGACGCCAAAACTATCCAGTCATGGTTGGCTAACGTATTCATCGGCAATGTGACCGTCCCCTGGCTGCGGCCTAGCCTTTGCGCAAAAATGCCAGGTACGGAGGAGCTAACGATGAGCTCCATTCGTTAGTCTTCACCGGTGAGGGATCAATTCCCATGCAGCGCACGATAGGGCGCGTCCCCGGCAGATCGTGCGACCTCCAGGCCCAACTCGTGGGTTCGTGCAGCCGCAGCTATCAAAGACTCTGTGCTGACTTCAAAGGGTTCATTGGCGACAAAAGGAAGCATCATAGCGGCCTCCATCACGTCCCTTATTTGCGCCTCGTCGGACAATGGCAGAGATATTTGCCCTAGGTGGACAGGCAAGCCAACTTTGGCGAAGAATTCGGCCACCTTTCGGGCGTCATCAGCTTTTTCTCTATAACGAGTTGTGTGAGCAGACCAATCGCCACCATCTCCCCGTGCATGTAGTTGCGGTGAACCTCAGGAAGCACTGTTAGTCCTTGAGCGACCGAATGAGCGACTGCCAGTCCGCCGCTCTCAAACCCTATGCCGCTTAAGAACGTATTTGCCTCGACAATACTCTCGAGCGCGTCATTGACTTCAGAACGCCTCACGGCTCCCACCGCCGAAAAGCCGTACTCAAACAAGGTGTCGGAGCACAGTTTGCCAATAGCTCTCGTAGCCAATGTCGGGCGCGCTCCCAAGACTGATCTTGCCCGAGGATTATCGAAACAGGTCCGCGCCTCATACCACGTTGCCATGGCGTCTCCTAGCCCAGCCACCAGAAAGCGCACAGGAGCTTCGGCCACGATTCGTGTATCGATAGCGACGAGGGCAGGGCTACGGGGGAAGAACGCAACGTCGTTAAAGACCCCCTCAGTCGTATACATCACCGCCAACGCAGAACAAGGCGCATCAGTAGACGCTAAAGTCGGAACGCTCACCATCGGCATCGCCAATCGATAGGCTGCAAATTTCCCCACATCGAGGCATTTGCCTCCGCCTACCGCGACTACGCAGTCCACGGGAGTTCCCATGGCTTGGAGAATTTCGACTACACGATCGACTTCTTCGGTAGAGCATTCCCCATGAAAAATCACGACCTCGGATTCAATCTGGGCGCTTTTCAAGCTCTCTAGCAGCCTCGCGCCATCTCTGTGCTGGCCTGCTTGATCGATGAGTATCGCTGCGCGTTCACTTGGCACGATTGAGAGATAGCGCCCGAGATGGTCTAAAATGCCATCCCCTTGGACATACCTTTGAGGAGCGATAAGAACGCGGGGAACGCGGGCCTCCTCTCCTTCTCGGTGGAAAACACCGCCTGCGGGATGTAGGGTATGGGGACAGACATGGCATCTCCTTGTAGATTCGGTCAACGATTTCAGAGGCCTGCTGTTGCCGTCGCTACGGTCCCCTCACGCCATTGCCAGCTAACGTTAGTTCAGTCCAAATACCTCCGTCTTGGCAATCCATCTGCTGTGGGGAACGCGCTATTAACCGCATTCCCCCAGTTGACTAAACCGGGTCAGCCGGAACCTGCCAATCCGCTCCGGCATGTCCGCAATCTAATTTCCGAACCCTCCATGTCCAAAATAACTCACCGGTATGGAGCGTGAGCCATAGGCAACTCCCCGCACGGGCGATTCATCGCGTCCAAGTCCAGTCCCTTTAGGTTATCTCCTTGGGTCGGATTCTCCGTCTCAGAGCGGCTCATGGTGTTTTAAAGGGTTCTAGGCAGAGCCTAAGGCCTCTTGGATGTTGGCGGAAATGGGGATTACGTCCTGGACGGGCATCGATGGCGCCATCTTGGTGAATTTGAAGAATCCGGCCCCGGCGGAACGCCAAACATTCAGGGTCCGCTGGGCTTGCTCCGCAGTGTCGGCCTCAAATATCAGCGTGCCCCACAAATCGGGCGTGGAGTCCCATCGAAAGATGGTGACTCCTTCCGGCGGGAACAGACCGCTTTCCATCAGTTTGTTTGCGATCGATAGTCGTTCCTGCTCAGGCATGTTTTCGTTGAGTTCCCAATACGCTAGGAATTCCATGATTCTAACCTCCAATCAACTTGGTCACCGCACCGGAGATGTACTCAGACGTTCGGTCGTGATGCTTAGGCTAATCTCTAAGCGCCGGGATCACTTCCGTCCCTAGCAATTTCAAGGAACGCATCGTGTCCTCATGGGACATTGGTCCCCCTTGAGCCTCCAGTAGCAACGCACCGATGCCCAACTCTTCCTTGATGTAGCGGAGCTTTTGGGTTACCGTGTCCGGGCTGCCCACCACCAAGTGATAGTCATCCTGTAGCTCCTGGTAAGAGAGGGCGTTCAAGGGCCTGGATCGGCGTCGAGCGTTGGCTGCGGTACCAGCTTGGGAAAAGTAGCCGGGAGGCGCAAAATATTCCCTTGGCCCCCTCAAGGGATGACCCATCCGCCACATGAAAGCCTTGCCGGATTCTTGAGCCTTTTCGTCGGTCTCGTTTACGTGGCAGCAAATCATGAACGCAAATTTGTCCGGGCCAGGCTCCCATCCGTCTTCCGCGGCTATGGTCCGGTAGTTCTGGTATAGGTCTTTGGCTACAGTAAGTTCGGTCAAGAAGGCAGCGTAGGTATAGCGGTTGTGAGCGGCCCATTCCACCGTTTCCGGGCTACCTGTTCCCGGCACCCAAACCGGCGGATGGGGTTGCTGAATGGGGAGCATCCACGGGTTAACCGCCCGGTATTGGTAGTGCTTGCCTTCCCAGCGGAATGGCCCTGGAGTAGTCCAGGTCTTGATAATCAGGTCGTGGCACTCCTCGAACCGCTCCCGGTTATGGACCGGATTGGAATTGTTGGCCCAAGACTCCACGCCAATGCCCCGCACGAAGCCGGATATGATCCGCCCTCCTGAGATAACGTCCAGCATGGCAATCTCTTCGGCCAACCGCACCGGGTTATCCGACGTAGGCAGCATATTGCCCAGCATCAATATCTTTGCCTGTTTGGTAACCCTGGCCAGAATACCGCCGGTTATGTTTACTTCGACATCCATGCAGGAAGGGGTGTTGTGGTGCTCGTTAATCATCAGCCCATCGAAACCGGTCTCTTCGGCGAACTGGAACTCGTCCAGGTAGCGCTTGAACAAGTCGTGGGCTGTGTTGGGGTCGAAATAGGTATTGGGAAACGTTAGCCGCATAGACGGGAACTTTTCCGCCTCGGACTCGGGAAAGGCGGCGTAGGGCATCTCTGTGAAATAGTAGGTATCCATACTCGGGTTATCTCCTCATAATCGAAAGCACTCACCAACCGGCAATGCAAATATAATCGACTCAAATTGACGGGAGAATGCTGACAGCTTTAATCAGGCCATGAAATCCAGAGCAATCTTGATGAACTCATCGGGCTTTTCAATTGCGGGAACGTGGCCGCAATTATCTATTATCGAAAGTTTTGATCCCGGAATCGCATTTTTAAACAACTCTCCGCATTCCAACGGCACAAGCTGGTCTTGGCGGCCCCAAACAATCTGGGTTGGGATTTTCACCCGGCTCAACAGCGCTGGGAGCCGGCGGTCATGCATGTAGGGTTTCCAACAAATCCGCACCGCCATCTCCCGGTTTAGCTCGGCTGCTTGTAGCTGCTCAGGAGTTTGCTCTTGCCCGTAAAGCTCCTCGTACTCCGGAGCTTGCTTCGGGTCGTGGAATAGCAGTTCCAGTATCTGGGCAGGGCTGATTATAAAAATGTCCGTGATCTCACCGCTTTCGGGCTTGATACCGGCGGCATCCACCAGCATCAGCTTGCTAAAGGAATGGTGGCAGGCCACCGCAATCTCCGCAGCCAGCCAGCCGCCCATGGAAAATCCGATGGCGCGAGCGCCGTCCAGCCCTTGCTTCTCCATGAACCAAGTATAGAAACAGGCCATATCGTTCATTGTTTCCAGCCAGTCCGGTCTTTCCGACTGGCCATAGCCGGGATGAGACGGAATGTAAACCGTGTATTTATCGGCCAAGGCCTGAGCGTAGCGGGTCCAACCCGGGTTCCCACCAGCCCCATGCAGAACCAGGAGCGCGTCTCCTGAACCGCCTTTCATAACATGTATCTTGGACCCAGCCACCTCGACAAACTCTTCCGTGAATGTTGCGGCCATGTTTTTATAACTCCTTATTAGCTTTCAGCTAACAGCGGTCACCAATCAGCTCCTTGTCACCGCCATCAGCTGTTCTATCATTCGTGATTGTCCAAAGGCCCCCTCGTAATTGTCCACAATTCCCCCTTTCATAAAGGGGGATATAAGGGGATTTCGTCCTAGCCTAGGGCGCCTTCTGGAACGGGTCAGTGAGCCCCAATTCTTCGCCTATCTCTTTGATAGCGGGCAGCACTTCTTGGCCCATCAACTCCAGGCAACGCATGGAGTCTTCGTGGCTGGTGTCGCCGTCGTTGGTCCACACACCCAGAATGCCGGGACGTAGCGTGGATAGCATTTCCCTTGTCTTTCGAATTACCGTTTCCGGGCTTCCCACTATCCAGCGGTCAGCAGCCAGGATTTCCTCATATGGCGCCCTTTCCAGGCCCAATCCCAGGAATGGGTCCTTGCGGATGCGGTCCCGGTACCGGGCCACTCGAGGGTCTTTTCGGCTGCCGGAATAGCCGACCGGCATCATATAATCCTTGGGCATGGGAACCTGACCAACGCCGATGTTCCCCACCAGGAATCCTCTGGCGGCCTCGACCGCTTTTTCGTCGGTGTCTTGGACGTGCATTCGCATCAAATAGCCGAAATGCTCCGGCCCCGGGGTGTAGCCGTTCTCTTCTGCCACCTCGGTATAAATATCCATCATGTCCTTGGTGCCCTGCGGGTCGGTTTCCAGGTAGATGTATGGGTAATGATGCTCGGCGCACCAGACCAGGGTTTCCGGGCTGCCCAACCCTGGAATCCACACCGGCGGATGGGGCTTCTGGTACGGCACCTGGAAAGGATTGACCACGCGAAATTGGTAGTGCTTGCCTTCCCATCGGAAGGGGCCCGGCGTGGTCCATGCCTTCATTACCAGGTCGTGGGCCTCCTCAAACCTCTCCCGGTTATGCAGCGGATTGGTGTTGGTGGCCAGGCTTTCCACTCCGGTGCCCCGCACGAAGCCCGATACCAGACGTCCCTCGGAAATCATGTCGATTTCGGCCAATTCTTCGGCCAAACGGATAGGGTTGTCTAAGATCGGAAGTGGGTTGCCCAAAAGAACGATTTTTGGTTTCTTGGTGGACCTGGCCAAGATGGCAGCTTCCAAATTCATGGTGGCGCCCAAACAGGTCGGCGTGTTGTGGTGCTCGTTGAGCATCAACCCGTCGAAGCCCATCTCTTCGGAGTACTCGTACTCGTCCAAGTACTGGTTGTACTGGCGCGACGCTACTTTGGGGTCGAGGTGGGAATTGGAGAATGTTAGGCGCACCGCCTGGTTGGGGCTATTCCTAACGTCCTCTTCGGTGTAATTGGTATAGGCTCGTTCCGTGAATCGCATTAAGAACATTTTTCACCTCTTGATCTACGGTTTCCAGCGGAGAAATTGAATCGCAGGAGAGCAATTGACCCATACAGAAATGAGTGGGCCCGGTCGGTAATTCGTCTTCTCTAGCATCTTTCCGATGGGCATCGGTGTCGTGAAGCCCTTGGGCCGGTCCGGGTTTCCCAAGATATGCTGGCGGGCCATCCCGCCAATTCGCTAGCATCGAAGCTCACAAACCCAACAGGCGTTCATCTCCCCGGAATCAAACTGCAGAATCAAACTGCATTGGGGGACTGGCAGAGAATGCTTGCTAATTGGCACAAACTTCGCTTGCGGCAGTGCCGCCGGGTCTGACCACCGTCCATGCTACTAGTGAAGCCCTTGAGGGTCAAGGAATCTCCCCGGTCAGCCCATCGGAGCCGACTTTTCGAAGTCAGACTGGCCACTTATCGTAGCCTACTTTACGGAACCCAACTAATCGAAGTTGGCTTGATGTGATATATTTATACATCTGTTGTAATTTGTACTCGAAGTTACCAAGAACCCTCTTGCTCCAGGCCAAACATTTATCAGGATAGGAAAACATGCCCAAAATATTAATCGCCGACCCCATCGCTAAAGAGGGTATCGAATTTCTAAAGGGCCACGCCGATGTCGACGTAAAAACCGGCATGAAACCCGAAGAGCTTTTGGAAGTGGTGGGCGAATATGACGCCTTGGTAGTCCGAAGCGAGACCAAGGTCACTGCCGTTATTATCGAGGCGGCGAAAAAGCTCCAAGTGGTCGGTAGGGCCGGCATCGGCGTGGATAACATCGATCTTGATGCGGCTACCAGCGCTGGCATAGCCGTGGTTAACGCCCCCACCGGCAATACCTTCGCCGCCGCCGAACATACCCTGGCGCTAATGTTGGCCCTATCAAGAAACATTCCCTCGGCCCATCAGTCGATGAAGCAAGGGGAATGGAAACGTGGCGCTTTTATGGGCATCGAGGTCCGAAATAAGACGTTGGGCGTGATTGGCTTGGGCCGGGTAGGCTCCGAAGTAGCTCGCAGGGCACAAAGTTTTGGGATGCGCCTGATTGCCTACGACCCCTTTGTAGCCCCGGATTATGCTCGCCGTTTGGGGGCCGAACTATTGTCCTTCGAGGACGTATTAGCCGAGTCGGATTTCATAACCCTGCACACTCCCCTTACTGACAGCAGCCGTAATCTTATTTCCACCCAGGAGCTGGCGCGGATGAAGCCCAGCGCAAGGTTGATCAACGTGGCTAGAGGTGAACTGGTCGACGAGAATGCCCTGCTGGAAGCCTTGAACAACGATCAGCTGGCGGGTGTAGCTCTGGATGTGTTCGCCAAAGAGCCGCCCGGACCCAATCCTCTGCTAGACCATCCAAAGGTTGTCATAACCCCTCACCTTGGCGCATCCACCCAGGAAGCCCAACGCGAGGTAGCGGTGGAAGCAGCGGAGCAGGTGTTGGCGGTGCTGAAGGGCGAGCCTGCCCGCAATACGGTAAACGCTCCCTTCGTGGCCCCCGAAGTCCACTCAGTGCTTGAACCATATATACGGGTCGCAACGGTGGTCGGGAAGCTGGTTACCCACCTGGCGGAAGGCCAGTTCGTCGGCGTCACTATTAGCTACCTAGGGGAAATCACCCAACACGACACGACAATACTGAAAGCCGCAGTGCTTGCTGGCGTGTTGGGCCCGGTCACCACCGGTCAAGTAAACCTGATTAACGCCTCCCGCTTGGCCCAGGAAAGGGGTTTAAGCGTTACCGAGCAGCAAAATTCGGTGGCCCAAGAATATACAAGCTTGATCAGCGCCACCCTGGAGACCACCGAGGGCAGGATTACCCTCACGGGCACTTCCATGCGCAACGAGCCCCACATCGTCAAATTCAATGAATATTGGCTGGACATTGTCCCCAACGTGCCCTACCTATTGTTTGTGGACAACCAAGACCAGCCGGGCTCCATCGGCGCCGTAGGGACGGTGGCCGGACGCCACAACATCAACATTTCTTTCATGGAAGTGGGCCGCCTCAACCTCCGGGGACGGGCCATGATGGTGTTGGGGTTGGACGATGAGGTGCCTCCAAACGTGATGGAAGAAATAAACGCCCTTTCCCACATTTACAACGCCCGCCTGGTAAAGCTATAAATCTGGTAAAGTTTTAACTCCGCTAAGCATAAACCATCGCACCTTCGTTTCGACACCGGTGTCGGCGAGCGCAACCGGTGTTGTGCCCAAAATCATTTTCCGTACAAATGACACCCCTCAATGAGACTGCGCCTTCCTCGTGGCCATTTCACCCCATTAAGGCCCAAACCGTTGGCAAGAAGTAAGCGACTATTATTGAGTCGCCTTCCCGACTACTAATCAAAGCAAAGACAAACCGATCCCCGCGCCTGACGTTCGAGTTGGCGAGCCGGGTAAGTTGAACCGGGCGCCGCGTAAGTTAAACTGGGCACAATGAGCACTACCCCTTTGGGCAACCCCCAACTAGAGACCCAACGAAGATTCCTGCTGGCTTCTTTAATCTTTGGCCACTCGGCGATTCACTGGTATCAGCAGCTCTTCCCCCTGCTATTGCCCTCAATAAAGGCTACCCTCGGCCTCAATGACGTAGAAGTCGGCGGCCTGGCTGCGGCGCGGCAAGCCTTCAATGGCCTTCTAATGATGCCGTCGGGGTATGTGGCAGACTCTTTCGTAAAGTACCGTCCCCTGATTATGGCCTTCGCTCTGGCCACCAGCGGGTTGGCCTACTTACTGGCGGGTATAGCCCAGC
>MUCU01000020.1 GCA_002817055.1 SAR202 cluster bacterium Io17-Chloro-G7
CAAACGGGGTATCCAAGGTAAACGGCATAAAGCCGGATGGGTCGAGGACTACCTCCTAAAGGTGCTCCTTAGTTAAGACGCGATTGCCCTGGGACTATGGCCGCTCCAAATGGCTGGAACGGCCCTGCCGTGTTAGAATATCCCCATCGTCTCCCGGATACTCACTGCCCCAATTTTATTGCCCAAATTAGAAATGGAGTTTGAGATGTCAACGCCTAATCGAATGAAATTTGGCGTCTTTATGGCGCCGTTCCACCGCCCGGGCGAAAACCCTACCCTGGCTTTGGAACGAGACCTGGAATTGATCCAGTGGTTGGACACATTGGGCTTTGACCAAGCCTACATCGGCGAGCACCATAGCGCAGGCTGGGAAACCATCGCCTCGCCCGAAGTGTTTATGGGGATTGCCGCCGAGCGCACCCGCAATATCATGTTGGGGTCTGGAGTGATCAGCCTCCCCTACCACCATCCTTACATGGTTGCCAACCGGATGGTGCTGCTAGACCACCTGACAAGAGGCCGGGTTATCTTGGGCGTGGGACCCGGAGCATTGGCTTCCGATGCTTTGATGTTGGGTATCAAGCCGGAACGTCAGCGGGAAATGATGGACGAGTCCTTGGGCATCATTATGCGCCTGTTCACCGAAACCGATCCGATAACTTATAAGAGCGATTGGTTCGAGCTGAACGAAGCGATGCTCCAGTTGCGCTGTTACTCTGAACCCCACCTTCCCGTGGCCGTAGCCTCGGTGGAGTCTCCGTCAGGAGTAACTTTGGCCGGCAAGCACGGTGCTGCGGTGCTTTCTCTGAGCGTTCCCAGGGACACCATCCGCAAGACCAGCCTGAAAGAACTTTGGTCAATCGCGGAAGAAACGGCAGCAGAGCACAACAAGGTAATGAAACGGGAAGATTGGGGCATAGTTATGGGATGTCACTTGGCCGAGACTCGGGAAGAGGCCGTGAAAGACATCCGTGAAGGCTCGGCCAGGATTGTAACCGAGTATTTCGACCAGACATTAGGGAATCCTGCCCCCGACGTTCCCCGCGACCAGATTGTGGACTATATGGTGGACCATAACCAATGGATTGTCGGCACGCCCGATGATTGCATAGCCGGTATCGAGCGCTTGCAGGAACTCAGCGGCGGCTTTGGCAACTTCATGATTCGAGTAGAGGACTGGGCGCCACGGGACAAGATTCACCGGAGCTATGAGTTGCTGGCCCGGTATGTGATGCCCCATTTCCAAGGCTCGGTTGATGGCATCTTCATGTCTCAACAATGGGCCAGCGAGCGCAGAGAAGCCCTTCAAGTCAATCGCACTGCCGGCTTGAGGCGAGCATCGGATTCCTTCTACGTAAATCGCAAGTAGCGACAAGTCGAACTGGACCAGCAGGTCAATTGGTGATCCTGGCTGTACCATTGACAAAAAACACAGGTGACAAAATAGGCAGGCGTCGGCGTCCTAGCGATACCGGTGCCTGTCTGCGTTTACGGCGACGACAAATATTGACTTAACTTTCAGCCACAAATCGCATCTAATCCTCTCTACGTATCTGGTAATATAACGGTCAGTGCTATGTTACGCCAAGCGTGAGTGCCCTACCGGATAGGGGCCACACTTGGGGTGCCAAAAACCGGGCCAATAATTCGGTCCAATAATTAAGGAAATTAGGCAGGCCAGCCACTTCTAAAGGCAAGCTGTATGCGCAAAACCAAGATTGTCGTAACAATAGGCCCCGCATCCCGTGAACGGGAAACCTTGGACCAGCTGATTTCCGCCGGTATGGACTGCGCGCGCCTTAATTTCTCCCACGGGAGTCTAGAGGAGCACGGCGAAGTAATTAGCTTGGTTAGGGAATTGTCCCAAGCACAAGGTCGGCCAGTTGCAATTCTTCAAGACCTCCCAGGCATCAAGATGCGCCTCGGCGAATTGGACGGATTGGTCCAGCTCAGGCGGAATGACATGGTGACAATGGTGCCTGAGACCCATTCCAAGCATGCCTTCGTGATTCCATTTCCGCAGCCTGGGGTGATCAGGAACCTTCGGCCCGGCCACCTAATTTTCATTGCGGACGGCTCGGTCTGTTTAGAGGTTTTGGAGACCGACGGCAACGCGATCCATGCGCAGGTGCGAAATGGCGGCACTCTGTCTTCCTTCAAGGGCGTGAACCTGCCTGGTGTCGCCATCGATATGCCGGTGCTCACCGAACAAGATAAAATCGCTCTTGACTTCGGCGCCAAGCAGCAGGTCGATTGGGTCGCCATTTCTTTTGTTCGGACGGTTGAAGATATCAGGTACGCCAGAGAATACATGGGCCGCATAGGTAGTAAAGCCATGGTGATGGCGAAACTCGAGCGGGGCGAAGCTATAGAAAATATTGACGCTATTTTGCGAGAAACCGACGGAGTTATGATAGCCCGTGGAGATCTGGGCGTTGAAATTCCCATGGAGCGCGTCCCAGTGGTTCAAAAGGAAGTGGTTAAAAAGGCCAGCGATGTCGCCCGGATCTCAGTCATTGCGACCCAAATGCTACGGTCCATGGTAATTTCGCCGACTCCCACGAGAGCCGAAGTTTCGGATATCAGCAATGCTGTGTTGGACGGGGCTGACGCCATTATGATGTCGGAGGAAACCGCCGTTGGAGAATACCCGGTGGAAGCGGTCAATGTCGCCGTGAGGGCCATCGGCGAGGCAGAAAAAATCTACCCTTACCATAAAGTGTTGGATTCCAGAGACCGGACCCAAGCGATTGCGTCTTCGGCGGCCACGCTGGCCCGTTCCCTCCACGCCAAGCCAATTGTTGTTACCAGCACAGGCCGTGCGGCGTTTGAAGTCTCACGGTTCCGGCCCGACGCCGACATCATCGTATTTTCCCATGACACCACTATTTTGCGAAGACTTGCTCTGGGATGGGGCTTAAATCCGGTAGGCACTCTGCCTCCGGAACGTGACGTATCCGTATTGGTAAACTCTTTGGTCCATGCGTCGCTGGATTCGCAACTGATCAGCGAAAGAGATATTGTAACTATTGTCCACGGATTTTTACCTGGCGTATCCGGCACCACCAATACCATCCAGGTGCTTGACATTCGAGAGTTTCTAACCCGTACATCGAGGGCCAGCGAAGTCGAACCGGCGGCCCGGACTCCCACCCCTTCCAGTTCTTAATCTGAACGTGGCCGAGGACGATTGCGCCAAGCCGGTAGGAACTGGCAGGCAGACCAATAAGGCGATATTATGACTAAATGATAGTGCTAGGGCAACCATCTCTTAAGAGAATCAATGCGACGGCTGGGTTGCTTCTGATCTTATTGGCGGCACTGGCATTGGCGGCATGTTCAACCACCGAATCCTCCCCTACCGCCATCCCCACCGCAACACCGACTCCCACGCCACCGGCTACACTGGGGCCTTTGGTCGTACGCCGGGACCTGACTTTGCCAACCCCTGACCCTACCCGGCTGGCTCAGGTTAAACAGCTTCTGTCCTCCGTGCCATCGGCTTACCATTCGGTGGTGGCTTTAGACATAGATGGTCTGAAACAGAGCCCTGTGCTTAATGACCTGCTGGACTCCGACCGGTTAGGAATACCCAGCATGATACCTATAGACGCCTCCGGAATATTGGACCGAGTGGCAGTGGCGTCCGGTCAAGAAGGTCAAATTACCCTAATACAGGGTGCCGTCGATGTTGCCAGCCTGCTCAATATAGCAGGTAGCTTCGGATTTTCTTTGGACATTCCAGACCCCGAGGATTACCGGGGGCATATGCTCTGGGACATTAGCATCTTGGGCATAACTCTGGCTATCGGCCAAGCTGACGATACTACCGTGGTATTTTCTTCAGGCACGCCAGCAGGTGGGTCTCCGGCGGCGACCCAGGTCAAGGAGTCTCTGGATACCTTTGACGGCATTGAGCCTGGTTTCTTGAGTCGGCCTAATATCCAAAAATTGCTCGATCGCTTACCTTCTGGGTTTGCAACCGCCGTCTTTTCCGGGTGCGTCCAGCTTGCGAACCTGTCCGAAGTCGATGACATTCCAGCTTGTCTCGGAGCCGGTATCAGCGCCGATATCGCCCCGGAAACTACCGCAGAAATTACCGTACAGGGCGTAGTGACTTTTTACGCAATAGCGGCATTTCCAGATAGTGCGCAAGCGTCGACCGCTCTTGATATCGCTTTGAGCAGACTACAAGATGAAGATTCTCTGCCGTTCGATGAAGTGTCGGTAGGACAGGAGCAAGAATTAATCTGGGCGATTATCGTTGTTAGCGAAGAACAAGTGGAAGAGGCTTTAGCCGCCTTTCAACTCGTCGCACAGTGACCCACAGATCGCCCGAGCGACAACTTGGTTAGACCACTTAATCATGCTCTGCCGGATGACGACCATCTTGGAGCGCTTGGCTCGGCCGGGGTGATTGATTTGCGGAAGGTCTAGTCTCGGGTCCAATTGATGAGGGTGATCTGGATAGTTGAAAATCGCCAGGCAGCGACCTGGAGTTCTGAGCGCGGATAGTTGCCGATTCCGAGGATTATCGCAAACGGCTTATTGGAATTGTCGAAAAGGTGTCTCGTTGGATTTTAAGTAATGGCCAAAGAGTGAGGTAGGCTGGTTCGGCCCATTAGGTAATTATCCACGCCTCGGGCCATCTCCCGGCCTTCGGCAATGGCCCACACTACCAAGGATTGACCACGGGCGGCGTCGCCGCCAGCAAACACCCCAGCTATGCTGGTCATTTTCTGTTTATCCACTTGAATATTGCCGCGTCCGTCCATGACGACTCCCAGTTTAGTAAGTAGCCCTTCGTGCTCCGGGTGTAGAAATCCCATTGCCAGTAGCACCAAGTCGGTCTCCACTATAAACTCGCTTGCGGGCACTTCTTTCATTTCGGGACGTCCGTTGTTTTCCGACGGTCGCCAATCAATGCGGACAGCGTGGAGCCGTTGAACTTTGCCTTCCTCCCCAGAGAAAGACTTGGTCAATACGTTATACTCGCGTATGCCGCCTTCTTCGTGAGCCGGTGTCGCCCGCTGTATCGATGGCCACTGGGGCCATGGATTGCCAGGCTGCCTGTCCGCCGGAGGTTCGGGCAAAAGCTCCAACTGATAGACCACCTCGGCACCCTGCCGGTGAGCGGTGCCCAAACAGTCGGCGCCCGTGTCTCCGCCACCCAGAATAACCACACGTTTCCCTTGTGCGGTTATTCTGTCGACTGGGTCGATTTCTGTTCCTGCTATTACCAGATTTTGCTGGGACAAGAACTCCATGGCCGGATAAATGCCAACCAACTCTCTACCAGGAACCGGCAGGTCTCTCGCCTCAGTGGAGCCACAAGTCAGGCATATCGCATCGAAGCCGGCCAATAAAGCGTCGACATCATAGTCGATGCCCACGTTGACACCGGTGGAAAACTCTATGCCCTCCTCGGCCATCAACGCCACGCGGCGGCGCACGATATCCTTTTCCAGCTTGAAGTCAGGAATACCCAGCGTCAGAAGGCCTCCAATATGATCCGCCCGTTCCAATACAGTGACTGAATGGCCCGCGCGGTTAAGTTGCTGAGCGGCCGCCAACCCAGCAGGACCGGAGCCAACCACCGCTACCTTCTTTCCCGTACGGATTTCGGGAGGTTCCGGTTTAATCCAACCCTCTTCGAATCCTCGGGTGGAAATCTCCTTTTCGATGTACTCGATGGTCACCGGGTCAGCATCGATGTTGAGGACGCAGGAGGCCTCGCAAGGCGCCGGGCAAATACGACCGGTGAACTCCGGAAAGTTGTTAGTGGATTGAAGGATAGACAGTGCTTGCTGCCAGTTGCCTAAGTAAACCTGGTGATTGAACTCGGGTATCACATTGCCCAGTGGGCAGCCCATATGGCAAAAGGGAACCGCACAGTCCATGCAACGGGAGCCTTGTTCCTTGGCCTGGTTTTCCGGCCAAGGCTCGTAGACTTCTCGGTAGTCAGTTTTTCTTTCGTTGACCGGGCGGCGTTCCGGCGGCTTGCGCCCGGAGTCCATAAATCCAGATGGTTTACCCATGGGGCGCTACTTCCAACTCGCCAGCATACTCCATCGTGCCCCTTAGCTTCCGTTCTTCTAGCACTCGGCGATAATCTCGGGGCATGATCTTCTTGAAACGGGCAATACAATCTGACCAATTAGCGAGCATCTTTCGGGCTGGCGCAGACCCTGTATAGTTCGAGTGGTCTTCAATCATTTTCCGTAGTATGGCTTCGTCCTCAGGTGCGGTCACCGGCTCAAGATCAGCCAATCCGGCGTTGAACCGGGCGTTAAAATCTCCGTCCTCGTCGTACACGAAGGCGATTCCACCGCTCATTCCGGCTCCAAAGTTGCGGCCTGTTTTTCCCAGAACCACCACCACGCCTCCGGTCATGTACTCGCAACCGTGGTCGCCAACGTTTTCCACTACTGCGTGGACACCGCTGTTACGAACGCAAAAACGCTCCCCAGCCACGCCATTTATGAACACTTCGCCGCCAGTCGATCCATAAAGGGCCACGTTGCCGATGATAATGTTATCTTCCGGCACGAAATCCGATTCTTTTGGCGGGAAAACCACAATGCGGCCCCCGCTCATACCCTTGCCCAAATAGTCGTTGGTATCACCTTCCAGCCGGATATCAATACCCTTAGCCAAGAAAGCTCCGAAGCTTTGCCCGGCCGAACCCTTGAAATTAATCTTGATTGTCTCCGGGGGTAACCCATCTTCCCCGTAACGTTTGGCCACTTCCCCGCTGAGCATTGCGCCCACGGTGCGGTTGGAGTTGTGAATATCCAGGTCAATTTCCACCGGGTGCTGTTGCTCCAAGGCCGGCTGGGACAATTTGATCAACTGGTGGTCCAGTGCGTGCTCCAACCCGTGGTCCTGGGGTTCGCTGCAGTATGGCTCTTCCCCACTAGTCCGGGGCGGTTGCTGATATAACAGCCGAGACAGGTCCAAGCCTTTCGCTCTCCAGTGCTCATCAGCCTTGCGAGCATCCAGCACGTCCACCCGGCCAATCATCTCGTTGACCGTGCGGAAACCCAACTCGGCCATAATCTCCCGTAGTTCTTCGGCGATGAAATTAAAGTAATTTACCAGGTATTCAGGGCGACCAGAGAACCGTTTGCGAAGTTCTGGGTCTTGGGTTGCCACACCCACCGAGCAGGTGCCTAAGTGGCACTTGCGGAGCATAATGCAACCGTTGACAATCAATGCGCCGGTAGCGTAGCCGAATTCCTCGGCGCCCAGCAGAGCGGCAATCGCAGTGTCTCTCCCGGTTTTTAGCTGACCGTCGGCTTGTACCGCAATGCGGGTCCGGAGTCCATTGGCTACAAGCACTTGTTGGGTCTCGGCGAGGCCCAGTTCCCAGGGTAACCCGGCATACTTGATGGACGTTTCCGGCGAGTTGCCGGTTCCACCATCATGTCCGCTGATTAGCACCACATCGGCGTGACCCTTGGCTACCCCGGCAGCCACGGTCCCCACTCCAATCTCGGCAACCAACTTAACGTGTATTCGGGCTTGAGGATTTATGTTCTTCAAATCGTGAATAAGTTGGGACAAGTCCTCGATGGAGTAAATATCGTGATGCGGCGGAGGTGAGATCAACTCCACGCCGGGCGTGGTCTTGCGCACCCATCCGATGTATTCGTCAATCTTATTCCCAGAAAGCTGGCCGCCTTCTCCGGGCTTCGAGCCTTGGGCCATTTTTATCTGCAGGTCGGTGGCATTTACCAGATAGTTTGCGGTGACGCCGAAACGGCCCGAGGCAACCTGCTTTACGGCACTGCTGCGGGAATCGCCGTTTTCGTCCAAATCGTAGCGGCGGTAATCCTCACCGCCTTCTCCGGTGTTGCTTCTGGCGTTCAACCGGTTCATGCCGATGGCCATGGTTTCGTGGGCCTCTTGGCTAATCGAACCTAAAGAAACCGCGCCGGTGGCAAACCGTTTGACTATTTCGGATGCTGGTTCAACTTCACCCAAGGGCACGGGAGTCTGGGTGGTCTTGAACTCCAGCAAGCCCCGCAATGTCGCCATGTTGGTGCTCTGGTCGTTGACCAGACTAGCGAACTCTTTATACTTTTCCCAATCCCCTGACCGGGTGGAGTCCTGCAACTTGGCGATGACTTCAGGGTTCCACTGATGGAACTCCCCGTGGCGACGCCACTGGTAAAAGCCGCCAAATTCCAGCGGGCGCTCGCTGGGCGACTGTTGCCCAAACGCCCCATTGTGCCGCTCCAGCACCTCCGCTTCTACGTCCTCCAATCCGATACCTTGGATCCGGGAAGGCGTCCAAGTGAAGTATCGGTCAATCAACTCTTGGCCCAAGCCCACGGCCTCGAATATTTGGGCGCCCCGATAGCTCTGCACAGTCGATATGCCCATCTTGGACATAACTTTGAGCACGCCTTTTTCGTTGGCTTTGATGAAGTTCTTCTCGGCGTAATCCGGGCTGGTCCCGTTTAATTCGCCAGCCACCGATAGGTGCCGGGACGTAGCCAATGCCAGGTAGGGGTGAACTGCCCCAGCTCCGTAACCAATTAGCAGAGCAAAATGATGTACTTCCCTGGGCTCTCCCGAATCGACCACCAGCCCGACCTTGGTGCGTGTCCCTTCACGGATCAAATGGTGATGGACGGCCGACGTGGCTAGCAAGCAGGGAATTGGCGCATTATGATCGTCAACGCCCCGGTCGGAGAGGATGATTATGCAATTACCTTCGTTGATGGCCTCCGTCGCCTGGACACACAAGCGGTCCACAGCGGTCTTGATTGCCCCTGAGCCAGCCTTAGCGTCAAACAATGTGGAGAGGGTGACCGATTTTATGTCACCCGTGTTTAACTCGCTTATTTTGGCGAACGCTTCCCCATCGATAATGGGGGATTTTAGCTTCAACTGACGGCAGTGATCCGCAGTTTCCTCGAAGAGATTCTGTTCGCAACCTATAAATGCCTCAAGTGAAGTCACCAAATCTTCCCTGATGGCATCCAAAGGCGGGTTGGTCACTTGCGCAAAGAGTTGCTTAAAGTAGTTAAACAAAAGTTGGTTTTTATCGGAAAGCACGGCCAAAGGAGCGTCATTGCCCATGGACCCCACGGCTTCCGCCCCGTTTAATGCCATCGGCGCAGTGAGCATCCGCAGTTCTTCGGTGGTGTAGCCAAACACCCTTTGCTGCTGCTGCAAAGCCGAAGGATCTACCAATTCCAAACGCCCGCTGCCATTTGAGTGACCACGGTTGGCTCCACGAGGCTGGGGCAGGTCGTCCAACGTGACCTTATTTTGCTTTAGCCACGCACCGTAGGGTTGGCGTTGGGCTAGTTTGTGCTTCAGTTCTTGGTCGCCTATGATGCGACCCGCTTCTAGGTCGACCTCAAACATACGCCCAGGCTGAAGCCGCCCTTTTTCTTTGACTTCAGTGGCAGGAATTTCCAGCACGCCGGTTTCCGAGGCCATAACCAGCTTATCATCTTTTGTTATCGTATAGCGGAACGGTCTTAAACCGTTACGGTCCAACAGGGCGCAAATGCTGCGTCCGTTGGCCGACACAATCATCGCCGGACCATCCCATGCTTCCATCAAACACGAGTGATACTCGTAGAAGTCTTTTTTCTCTTGGGACATGCTTTCGTGCTGTTCCCACGCCTCGGGTATCAACATGATCATGGCATGGTCCAAACCACGCCCGGTCATCAGTAGTAATTCCAAAGCATTGTCAATACTGGCCGTGTCGCTGGCCCCCGGGGTCATGATCGGGGGAATCTTGTTCATATCCTCGCCGAACAGAGGCGACTGGAATTGGGCTTCCCTGGCATGCATCCAGTTCAGGTTGCCCCGCAGCGTGTTAATTTCCCCGTTATGGGCCAAGTAACGGTACGGATGAGCCAACTTCCAATGTCCCAGGGTGTTTGTGCTAAACCGGGAATGCACCAGAGCAAAGGCGCTGGTGAACTTCTCATCGGCTAAGTCACGATAAAAGCCGGAGATCTGGTGAGCCAGAAGCAGCCCTTTGTAAACGATGGTGTTGCAAGACAGACTGCACACGTAAAAGTAGTCTGCTTCCTCTTCTGTTAGTCCCCAAGCAAGAGCCGAATGCTCAATGACCTTGCGCACGACGTACAGCTTGCGTTCGAGTACTTCCGGGTCTTGTATATCCGCTCCAGGACCAACAAAAACCTGGCGAATGTGGGGGAACACCGCCCTCGCGTCCTCTCCCAGTTTGGACCGGTCTACAGGTACGTCTCGCCAACCCAGGAGTTCCAGCCCCTCTTCCTCTATTACATGATCCACCAGCGCCCGGCATTTTTCTTGTGACTGGGGCTGGGGAGGTAGGAAAAGCATACCCACGCCGTACTCACCAGCGCCGGGAAGCGTGAACTGCAATCGGTCACATTCGTCTTTTAGGAACTGGTGAGGCATCTGTATCAGAATGCCCGCGCCGTCTCCGGTTTCAGGGTCGCAACCGGCGGCGCCTCGATGCCCGAGATTAACCAGGACTTCGAGTCCGTCGTTGATTATCTGGTGGGACTTGCCGCCTTTGATGTTGGCGACCACCCCTACACCACAACTGTCGTGTTCGAACAGCGGGGAATACAGACCTTTTTGAGCTAATTCTTTAAGCCGATTCATTAGACGATACTCTGAGCACTTTATTGAAAATCCCGGGTTTACGCCTGAAATCCTAGGTTTGCGCCTGAATTCTTGGATTTGTGCCACCGGAATACAGTCACGATGGGAATTAACTGATTCTGGGCTGAATGGGCGTCTCGCCCGCATTGTAAAATATATCACAAAGCCGAGAGCCCAGAAAGGGTAAAAGCCAAGATACCCGGCACACGCCGGCTTCTTGACCCCGCTGCCCCTGTTGGGCGCCTTCGCCTAGCTAGATTTCTCTCTCGCCAATAGCTCCATAGGTAACCAACTAACTGGGGGGAAGGCAACATTATAGCGTGACATTGGCAAAGTGAGTAGTCCCGTTTTGTCGCTGGCCAATTGCCGGCCGCAGATGCGGTGGAACCAGCGGTCAGCGCACCACTCTCAGCCCATCACTGGTGCAGCAGACGGACCATGGCAGCGGGGCTTTAACAGGGGATACGCTCCGGCCCCAAATTTCCGGAGTAGAGAGAGAAGAATAGTTTCATGTTCTCTAGGTCAAAGTCTCCGATGCCTCCGATGTCATACATCCTCCCCCAAACAGAAGCTACCACTTGGCCTTCGGGAATTTCGTCGTAGTAACGCGTGATCCCCCAGTTGGCGGCCAACGGGAAATTGTCCATTACGTCCTGAATCCAGTCTACTTGTGCTTGGACTTTCGAATTGTAGCTCACAACGATATTCCCGTGCTCCAAGTTGTGGGTAATGATTTCATCGGGCAAGCCTTCCGGGTAGAACCCGCAGTCGGCCCAACGTTCCCAGTGGTCGCCTGATGTGGGTGGCGTGGTGCTATAAACTACCTCGTCGCCAAACGGAACGTGGAAGCTGGTCGGCATTACAGGGACTTGTATACCAAACCCAACAATTACCGGAGAGAGAGTGGGTCCCTCATGGGCTTCGTCGTTTGGAACAATAACCCTTGGGATGGGCGGGGCTCTTTTCTCGACCGTGCCCCCCTCAGATTCGGTAATGCTGGTGAGGACGGAGACAAGCTGGACGATTTCCAGACCGTCAATCTCCAAGCGGATTGACACCCGAGCAGCGGACCGCTCCACATCCAGTTTTTTTAGCAATGCCGTTAATTCAGGTGCTGGGCTAAGACTTGAGCCCAACGTAATCAGGCTGGCCAACAATCCATTAATCGCCTCCGCCGAATCTTCATTTGCAAATTCCAGGTTAGCTCGCAGGATGAAAATCTGGCCGTTCTGAGCCAGCGACAATCCGGCAAACTCCAGGTCTTCCAGCCCATCCACTCCAGTCAGCAGATCAAATCCACTTTCGCCCAATACGGTAGCACCGAGGAATGGAAGCAGATTCGGCAAAGATTCGGAGATCAGGTCCGCCGGAACCGCTGCCTCCACGCGCAAAATACCCCCACCTAAGTTGGTAAAGGCCTCCATCAAGTCGCCCGACAATCTCGTCCTGTCACCCCGCTGCACATCTATAACTGCCCGCACTGCTTCAGCCGTTCCGACGACGATAATTCCTTCTTCCAGGATAGAGATGGACGGAGCGTCGGAATTATCTTCAAAGGAGTAAATCAAGGTATCTTTATATTCTCCGCTGACCATGCGGTCGTCCACGGCGCTGCGGATGGAGGAAACTAGGGCAAGCTCGTCAAAATTTCCTTTTGCGACCACACCGGCGAAATCCTCGGCGCGGCCAGAGTCCGCAAACAAGACCGCCCGGGAGAATAGCCGCAGGTCGACACCGGTTTCATCAAATACTTGTTGCAACAAACTATCCAATGTTATTTGGTCTTCTTGATCTGCGGTAATGGCGGAAACCAGTGACACCGGGCCGTTGCCGGCCAAGATGCCGGTGATATTAGCGTGGGCAATCACATTGGACCCATCGGGAACAAGCTTTTCAGGGTTCGTCTCAGGACCGTCCCCACAGGCCGTCGCCACGACGCCGACGATTCCAACGAGTACCAGAATAACGGTTAAAACTTTGGTGCGCAGGCCAGGCATCTTCTCTCCTAGTAAATGCTCGAATTAACTGATGATAATCTATGCAGCCTGATTTAGATGAAGCCTGTTTTAATGGCGATTGTACACTTGGCAAACCCTAGGGTGCCGTTCCCGACATTCCCTGGCCACCACCACCGCCACCTATGATTGCGTCACGCTTAACACATCGTGCTGGCTTAAATATCAGTAACATTCGCCTTTTAGGGAGTTTGTCTTTGATGCATTCCCAACAATAGTTTTGGCCGCAATTGAGACATGGCCTCCATCGCATTGAATCTTCTATAGATTGAATCTTCTATAGAAGGTTCCGAACACAAATCACAATCCATAATTAGCCTTTTAATAGAGGCTTTTCAGGCGGCTTTTCGGTTGACCGTCAAATTGGGTGGGAATATACTCGATAGTAGTAACGCAAATTCACCATTGAATTTTAAATTCATGGTTTGATATTCGGTTAATGCATTCCTAGCTTATCGCAGCTAGGCACAGGAGTTACGGACTGGAGCCTACAGAACTGGCGCAATTTGTAGTCGACTTGGCATCGGATAAACTGGCCTCCGATATTGTCATGCTGGATGTCCGCCGGATTTCCTCGATCGCTGACTACTTCATAATAATGTCGGCGGATTCGACCCGGCAAATACAAGCGTTGGAAGAAGACATCACCAAGGCGCTCAAAGAAGAGAACGTGCGCCAATATCACCGCGAAGGCATTCCCAGCTCTGGCTGGGTGCTTCTGGACTTCAGCAATGTGATCATCCACATTTTCGGGCCGGAAGAGCGGTCCTTCTATGACCTTGAAAGACTCTGGTATCAAGCGCCGCAAGTGGTTAGGGTTCTCTAAATTAAGGCTCCTTAATCCAGGAATCGTTGCTGCGGCCGTATTCCAAGATTTCCACCGGGCTAAAGAAAAGCTCGATCTCCCGCTTTGCCGAATCCACGCTATCCGAGCCGTGGACCAAATTTCTTCCGATATCCACTGCCAAGTCTCCGCGGATTGTACCCATGGGAGAGTTGGCCGGGCTCGTTTTCCCCATGGTATTCCTCACCAACTCCACGGCGTTTTCAGCCTCCCAAACCATGGCTACAATCGGAGCCGACGTAATAAAGCTTACCAAGCCGGGGAAGAAAGGCCGCTCGGAGTGTTCGCCGTAATGCCGCCGGGCGAGCGCGTCGTCGACCTGCATCAGCTTCATGCCCGACAATTTTAGGCCCCGTATTTCCAATCGGGAGATAATTTCGCCGATCAAGCCACGTTGTACGCCGTCGGGCTTGACCAGGACCAGTGTTCGTTCCATAAACTCCGTCCGTTTTATTTTAATTTGTGTCAGCCGAATTTAAGAATTGAAACATCGAAGAGAACACCATGCACGGTGATACGCTATCCGAGCCCAATGCGGTAGACCAAAATTAACCGGGTACGAGCCCGACAGCTTCCATTTAAGAACTGGGATTAAGAACTCTGAGGCACCTGGTCTCTGCGTTTTGGCCCACCAATGCTCGGCATACGCAAGTACAAAGGCTGCAATGACACCAAGTCTGAAACCTCGCCTTGACCTAACTTGTGCCATCCCAATTGGCATAAAGAAGATAGACGGGTCGCAGGGGAGGGCTCGATCACCATCGCCCGGGAATTCATGCGCTCTCGGATAAAGTCGCCCCAGTTTATCACGCCTTCTCCGCACAATAGAGTCCTTGAGTTTTCCGTCTGATGGCTCCCCGTTGATGGTGTCGAAAGATTCGCCAGTTCTTCCAGCAACTCCGGCACAGTGCTGACAGTATCGTCGCGAATACGTTGACCATTTCCGCCGAAACGGGCCGATGCGACCTCATTTCTGCCAGCATCCAAAATTGAGCACACCGGCACCTTTGCTCTGGCATATGGATGCGCTTCCAAGTCCAAGGTCCCAACACCAACCACCGGTATTCCCAAGATGAATGCCAATCCCTTTACTGTACTCATTCCCACCCGTAGAGCGCTGAATCCTCCCGGTCCCAAAGCCAACGCAATGCCGGTCAAGTCGGCTAAGGCAACTCTTTGGCTCTCCAGCATCTGGGACACCGCAGGCATCAACTCGGAAGTATGGTTCACCGAGGAATACCAGCACCGACTGGCAATCACCCGTCCGGTCTCAGAAGTTGGCACGCTGTATAAGGCGACTCCTGCGTATTTGGTGGAGGTGTCAACGGCCAAGAGCATTAATTCACGCCCTCCCCATTGGTCTCGCCATCACCGGTCTCCCAATCACTCGTAGCGGCATCTATAGCAGGCCAATCCTCGCTCATCTTTTCAACGCCAGTTTCATCATCCACCTGGGTAGGAAATGCCGCCTTCAAATGCCGTATCAGCGACTCGTACCGGGGAACGGCCTCATTCACCACCGAAGAAGGCTCATCCAACAAAGAAGTATCCGGTAGCGGCGTGGTCGCGATGGTCAAAGTGCGGCAACTCTCATGGGGTCCGTAATCCAATGAAATCCAACATGAATCGGCGGGGAATATCTCGGTAGCCTTATCAGCCCATTCAACCACACAGACCCCGTCACCCATCATCTGCTCGTCCAACCCTAAATCCCAAGCCTCCCAGGGATCGTTTATCCGATATAAGTCTACGTGGTGCAAAACCAATCGGCCTTGATGCCGGGTCATTAGAACGAAAGTGGGGCTGCGCAGGTTCTGCGGAATTTCCAGCCCCCGAGCGATCCCCTGACTCAAACAAGTTTTCCCGGCGCCTAAAGGGCCGGTGAGCAGGAAAATATCCCCCGACTGGGCAAGGCGGCCAATCAACTCTCCCACAGCTTGGGTATCTTCAGGACTGCCGGTGTCGAATCGCAGTGTTTGGGCCATGGCTAAAGGCGTCCGTCTATCCGCAGACGAGTTTGCGGACTGGGAAAGGTCGTCCCACATGCTTTCAAATTTCGGCTATTCCCCCAAAAGCATCGTTGGGCTGGTTTACCAACAAGAAGCGAAACAAAACATCGATCAAACAAAGTGATCCCAACCGGCCCGGTCAAGGTCAATCTCATTTCCGGCATCGTCGCAAATTGTCACCTTCCCGGGCACTCCCGATACCAACTCTCCGATCACTGAGCCCTGGGCCAATTGGGGTAAGACCCGGTCCATGAGTTCAGGGGCCGCAGTGAATAATAGTAAATAGTCTTCCCCACCGAAGAGAGCCAGATCCAGGTATTGGCTGGGAAACGCACTCTTCAGCAGGGGGTGCACCGGAATTTTCTCGCTTAGCAACCGGGAGGACAGTCCACTGGCCCGGCAGAGTTTAGACAGGTCGTCGGCCAGACCGTCACTAACGTCCATTGCCGTGGCGACACCGGCCTGCGAGAGAATTCGGCCATCATCCACCGCCGGTAAAGGGTGCCGGTGGCACAACCTCAGGTATTCGGCTGACTGGTTTGAAATGGTTGCAAGCCCCGCCGGCAAGCCTGTACCGGACACCGTTTGTTTGGATCCTGCTTGCTCGTTGCGACCTTGCTCCAACATCAACTTTAGGCCGCCTCCCGATCCACCCAACGGCCCGGTTACCCCTATCAAGTCTCCGGCCCTCCCATTGGTGCGCAGCATAGGATTTTCTGGATGATAACCTGTCAGGCCCACGGTTATGAAGACCACCGGCGAGCGCACCATGTCTCCGCCAACCAAAGCGACCCCATAGGCGTTGCTGATTTCCAGCATACCCCGGTAAAGCTCTCGAATGTCCTCCACCTCTGTTTCCGGAGGCAGCCCCAAGGTAATGAGAGCGTAATGAGGGAATCCACCCATCGCGGCGACATCGCTTATGTTGGACGCCAGGGATTTCCAGCCCAAGTCGGCCCATGGCGTGGTAGATCTAGTGAAATGGACTCCCTCCACCACCGTGTCAGTGGTGAATAGCTCGGTTCCCTCGGTTGTCCTCCAAGCCGCAGTATCGTCTCCCGTGTCCACTAGCAATGGATAGCCGTGGGCTGAAGCGTTGTGAGTGGCGGACCGTTCTCCCACAATCACAGAGTTGAGCAGGTTAATAAGACCAAACTCGCCCAAGTCTTTTATTTGCCGGTTATTCATCGCTAAACGATTATATCCCCCATACTTGAAGCTCCTCAACCTGATGGTTTCCTTTACCGGAACGTCTCCCGATAAGGCGGCCAGCAACGGCAGCTTGGTATCCGTATAATACGTAATAACTTGAGGTGATTGAAGGCGGTGTGGGAGTGCGCCAAATGCTATCCCCACTATTATATGGTAATTGAGAGGCGACAAGTGACTACCCAAGAACATGAGCACGATTCACACGGACACAGCGGTGGGCATGGCCACGGCGGCGGACATGGCAACGGGCCGTATGACCCTTCCGACCTTGTGAGGGCCGACGCTTTCTACGGCGGCGTTTATCAGGAGATAGCCGATTGGTTAAACATCTCCCCAGGCACCAAGGCATTGGAGGCGGGCTCGGGCGCCGGAGGCTTTACCGAGTTGCTGGCTAGGGCTGTGGGTCCGGAAGGCACCGTGGCCGCTTTGGATGTAACCCCAGAGTTGTTGCAAACGGCCAAGGAGACAGTTGAGAAAAGTCCGCACAAGGACAGGGCGAGCTACCACGAGGGCGACATTGGGCGTCTGCCCTTTGAGGACGGCACATTCGACTTGGTATGGTCGAGCCGCACCGTTCACCACCTAGCCGACCAGCTTGCCGGGGTCAAAGAGTTGCGGAGAGTTCTAAAACCGGGAGGCCGGTTGGCGCTGCGGGAGGGAGGTCTGCGGTCCCGTTTCCTACCCATCGATTCCGGTGTCGGCCAGCCTGGGCTTGAGGACCGCTTGGACGTAGCCTTCGAGGCTTGGTTTCACACCCACGTACGGGGCGGCGAGGGTGTTTTGGCCTATCCCTTTGGCTGGACCCAGTTGTTGCGGGACGCTGGTTTGGGCAGGGTGACGGCCAAGAGCTTTATGCTGGAGGTATTGCCGCCATTGCAACCGGTGCAGGTGGAGTTTATGACCAACCTGTTACGGCGTTGGGTGGAAAGCGATCAAAGGCGAGGATTTATTAGCCAAGCCGATGCCGAAACTATTGTTGCGCTAATAGATACGGAAAGCGCACAATACGCTTTCAAGAGGCAGGACCTTCACTATATGGAAGGGGTTACGGTGTATTTGGGCAAAGCCTGACCTGGATTTCATCCCCCGTTTTCGGGAACTGGCCAAACTAACTTGTTAGGCTACACCCTAATGGAGGTAACACCGAGAATATTAACGCAAGGTTCTAATTTTCTCTGAATAATAAAAACGATTTTTGTCCAGCTTCCGCTGGTCTCGATAGTACCACCCAAGTTCAATCAATTCGGGTAAAAGACCACGGGGTTCTGAGGGAAATACCCAAGACCGGCGCAATTGTCGAGGGGTTAGGATAGACGCAACCGAAATTCGATTACCCGACCAAAGAAGCAAGCGACGCCTCCTATGGATGCCCTGATGGATGCCCTGACGGTATTGAGATTAATCCGATGGCGATGCTTAAAAGGCGACTTATCGCTAATGCCCAATTGTCCAAGGCCCTATGGACGATCGCGGATCAACTCCGCACCCAAGGCACGCTTGCTACGCCATCCATGGATGCCCTGACGGCAGCGGCGATTTTAGCGCAAATTGCCATAATTATAGAGACACTTCATCCCACCACGCAAAATTGGTTTAACCAAAATTTGTTTAACTACGAAGCAGCGCGGCGCGGATTGCTGCAAAGCGCAGACCCAGACTCTGTTTGGAACCTCCTTTCAAGTGGAATTTCCGAAGACCTGGGCTGAATCGGTATCACATCCTTGGAGCGGTGGCCGGGCCATCGAAATCGGATTTGGTCAAGAGTATGGGCTGGCGAATGGGACAATATTTGTGTTCCGATTATATTGACAGTACACTAGTGGCCCAGTATACTAACGAGACTGCTGCTCACGAGTGGGTAGCGGCGGCACTTTAACAGTTGAATAGTGGAAAGAAGTAGGGTTTTAAATTAGAGAGTTTGATCATGGCTCAGGGTGAACGCTGGCGGCGCGCTTAATGCATGCAAGTCGAGCGTACCTCCCGGCTTAGGCTGGGAAGGGAAGCGGCAGACGGCTGAGTAACGCGTGAGTAATCTGCCCTCCGGTGGGGTATAGCCTCGGGAAACTGAGGGTAATCCCGCATTCGATCCCCGGACCCTGGTTTGGGGAGGAAAGCCTTCGGGCGCCGGAGGAGGAGCTCGCGTCCTATCAGGTAGTTGGTGAGGTAATGGCTCACCAAGCCGATGACGGGTAGCTGGTCTGAGAGGACGACCAGCCAGAGGGGGACTGAGA
>MUCU01000021.1 GCA_002817055.1 SAR202 cluster bacterium Io17-Chloro-G7
ACCTATCTGAGCAACGGGCTTTTATGCCCTGAGAATGACAACGGTCTTACCTCCGTCCCCGGGAGTCAACATACAAGAATGACACCTTTGAGGCAAGGCCGCATCTTCCCTTAGTTAGGACCCATCTTAGGTCCCAAGTATCCCCGGTTGCAATATTATGCCTTGAGCCTTGCTTGAAGTGGTGGGTAATTCGTGCGATAAATTTGGGTGCAAACGAGCACTTCAAACGAGACACCCGAGACACCGAAGTCCAACGGCACGCTAATGCCTAGCAATACGCAGATGCCTGGCGATACAACTGATACAACGTTCGATACAACAATCAATAAAACACTCAACAAAACAATGAAGGATCAGGTCTGCTTGATCACCGGCGCAACCTCGGGCATCGGCAAAGCTGCGGCATTGCAGCTAGCCCAGTTGGGCGCCACCGTGGTAATGGTGGGCCGCAATCCCCAACGGACCGCCGCCGCCATCGAGGAAATTCGGAGGCGAAGCGGCAACAGCCACGTTGAGTCAATGCTGGCCGACCTGTCGTCTCAACAAGAAATCCGCAAGCTGGCCGAGAATTTCCAGGCTAGCTACCAGCGATTGGACGTCCTGGTCAACAACGCAGGCGCAATAATGCTAACCCGTCAGAAATCTACCGATGGCATTGAGATGACCTTTGCCCTGAACCACTTGAACTACTTTTTGTTAACAAACCTGTTGTTGGACACCCTAAAAGCCAGCGGCGCAGCACGTATCATCAACGTTTCCTCGGACTCTCACCAAGGTGCCCATCTGGACTTTGAAGACCTCCAGCTAGAGCACAATTACGGAGGTTACAAGGCTTACGGGCGCTCCAAGCTGGCCAACCTGCTTTTCACCTACGAATTGGACCGCCGCCTGAAAGGCAGCAGCGTCACCGTCAATGCCCTGCATCCAGGATTGGTGGCAACTAAATTCCTAGCCAACAACGGGCTGCGTGGCCGGGTTTTCAACCTGTTTGTGCGCTTGGTGGGACGGAGCGCCGCCAGGGCCGCTCGCGTCATAACCTACCTGGCCTCTTCACCCGACGTGGAAGCTGTATCCGGCAAATACTTTGTCGAACATGGGTTGGTGGAATCATCCCAAGCTTCCAAAGACAAAACCACGGCGCTGAAATTGTGGCAGACCAGCGAGGAACTCACAGGGGTACCGCCGTCTTCGACCGAAAAGATGGACTTGCCAGAAACTCCGACCACCGATGACGCGACCCAAGAAGCCGCCACAGACGTTTCTCAAGTTGATGAAGGCCACAAAGTCGACGGTTCACCAGACGGTCGGGGTCCATCCGAGTAAGCAACTGCGTAAACAACGGCTGCCCGATTTCCCAATCGTAGTTAGCCGCGAATTCCCACGCAAATCACTTATCCAGGCACCCCGCCGTAACACTCCTAATAATTAGACAATTGACGAGACACTCACGCCGTCTCACCGGCGCAGGCGGGTGCCCAGGCTTGTGGGGGTTGAGACAGTCGCACTCTCGGGCCTACGGGTGGTAGCGACTTTGGCACATCATCCACTCATATCTCCTCTGGTTTGACACCAAAGATTTGCCCTCACATAATTCGACCCAGTATTTACCAAATCGGGACGGGGTAATTAGTTAAATATGGCTGAAAATCCAGACGTGATCGTCGTGGGCGCCGGTGTCATCGGATGTTCCGTGGCCTACTATCTTTCCAAGCAAGGCGCAAAAGTGACAGTGCTGGAAAGAGAGTCCATTTGCAGCGGAGCGTCAGCCCATGCCACAGGCTCCCTCAGCCTTTTGGGCGCCGAGTTCTCTCCGGGGCCGTCTTTCCAATTCGCTTTGGCCGCAGACCGGGAGTTCCCGGACTTGGTGCGCGGCCTAGAAGAAGAGACTGGCATGGACCTGCTGTACCAGCAGCGTCCTTCCCTGCGCTTGGCCTTGGACGAAGAGGAAGAGGCCATGATCAAGGGCCTAATGACTTGGCAGGAAGAACATGTGGCTATGAAATGGATAGACTCCGAAGAGGTACGGCGGATAGAGCCAAGGCTTACTCCCAACGTTCGGGGCGCAGTTTACGAAAACCGGTCGTCGCAACTCGACAGCTACCGGCTGACGCTGGCCCTGGGACAGGCCGCCGAGAAACGGGGCGCCCAACTGATCCTCAGGCCCGCCACCGGCCTCGTTACCAACGGCTCGACGGTAACCGGCGTGCGCACCTCCTCCGGCGAAATGTCTTGCGGCACGGTGGTCCTGGCCGCCGGGGTTTGGAGCGCCGCCTTTAGTGAAGATCTGCGTTATACCATCCCGGTGCAGGCGCTTAAAGGCGAGCGGCTAATGCTGCGATTTCCCGGAGAGCCTTTGCCGGTGCTCATAAGCTCGCCTAAACGAGGCCACATGATCAGCCGGTTGGACGGTATGCTGAGCGTGGGCAGCACCGGGGGCCGCGACTATGACCAGCAAGACCTGTTCCTGGGAGACGCATCCGATCGCCAGCCCACGGAAACCGCCAAGGTGGAGTTGCTGCAGCGGGCCATTGACGTGCTGCCTGCTTTGGGGGATGCCGAGTTGGTGCATCAGCTTGCCGGCTCCCGGCCCCTTAGCCCAGACCGATTTCCCATCATCGGCCCGGCCCCCGGCTGGGAGGGAGTGGTCCTAGCCACCGGACACGGCACCAAGGGTGTGCACTTGGGCCCGGTCACTGGCCGGAACGTAGCCGATTACATATTGGACGGGTGCGCTCAAGTGCCCCAGCTTCTGGAGGCGTTCTCGCCAGCCCGGTTCACGGACGGGTCCACTAAAGGGTCGGACCAAGATTTCTACGCCGCCGGCCAACGGGTTGAAGAATAGGCTTGTTCGCCGCTGAGGCTCAGAGGGCGCGGAGTATCCGGAGCATTTATTGGCCTAAGCGGCCTCGGAGCCTGTGGGGTGAGGTTACCAGCGACGTTTGACAATCTTCGACGTAAACACTCACCGAAGATTCTTGGATAATTTTGACGAGGACACTCCCCCAAGATTCTTGAATAATTCTGACGGAGACACTCCCCGAAGCTTCTTGAATATTCTTAAGGAGAGAAAAATGAAACGAGCAGTGGAATTTTACAGTGAAGGATTCAAACTCTGTGGCGACGTTTACACTCCCGAAGGCATGCAGTCAGGAGAACAACGGTCCGCCGTGCTTTTGTGTCACGGCTATACCGGCGTTAAGGACCTGTATTTGCCCGACAACGCCAAGACGCTTAACGATGCTGGATACGTTGCCATGACCTTCGACTACAAAGGTTGGGGGGATAGCGAGGGCACCCGTAGCCGCCTTGCCCCTTACAGCCGGGTCATGGATGTCCAAGCGGCCATGACTTTCTTGGGTCTTCAGCCCGAGGTCGATGAAGAAAGAATCGGCATTTATGGCACAAGCTACGGCGGCGCGACCGTGTCTTGGGTGGGCGCCGTCGACCAACGGGCCAAGTGCATCGTCTCCGTGGTTGGTATCGGCCACGGGGCACGGTGGATGAGCCGGGTACGCCGGGTCGACGAGTGGTACGACCTTCAAGAAGAGTCCAAGGACGACCGCGATAAGCGGGCAACCACCGGCACGTCCAAGTTGGTGGAGCGCAGCAAAATCCTGCTGCCCGACCGCCAGTCCGCCGAATTGGCCGAGGCCGCCCGGCGCAACCACCCGGCCGCCGTAAGCACCATCCCCATCGAATACGTGGACGACACGGTGGGCTTCAATCCCGAGTGGATCGTGGGCCATATTTCACCCAGGCCCATCCTGTTCATCACCAGCGATAACGATCGCTTGGTCCTGCCCGAAGAGTCGGAGCAACTCTACGCCCATGCTGGCGAGCCAAAAAAACTTGTGGTGCTAAAGGGTTACGGTCACTATGAGGTGTATACGGAGCCAGCCTTTAGCGAAGTGATGGGCGCGACGCTGGACTGGTATCAAAAGTATCTACCGGCCAGAGGTTAAAGTTGACCCCCGAAGTGGTCAGGGCGTTGGAACAGGACAGGACCATCGACATTACCACCACCGGCAAACGAACGGGGGAACCCCGGCGCAAAGAGATTTGGTTCCATAACCTGGACGGACGCCTGTATATCACTGGGCCGCCGGGTTCTCGCGACTGGTACGCCAACCTGGTGGCCCACCCCGAGTTCACGTTTCACCTGAAGGAAAGCGTCCAAGCGGACCTGCCAGCGGTGGCCACATCCGTTTTGGACCAAGCCCAGCGCCGGGAAATCATGGCCGCCATCCACCGCAAGCTCGGTGGCTACCGGGACCTGGAAGAGTGGGTGGCCAAAAGTCCCTTGGTGGAAGTCAAACTGGCCTGATAATTTGGCCTGAATCACTGCACCTTCGGTACCAGGCAGGCCCTTTAACACAGGCTCCATTGCGATTTTTGGACTGGCGCCTGAGCACAGGGAAGGGTCTTGGAGGTCGAACTGACATCTCGTGACCGGTCGAGTGTTCGGCTGCTTCGCCGCTGCGCTTCTCAGCATGACGTTTTCGAGGAGAAAAACGTTTTTGAAGCAAGGCTGCGGTGACAACATCAGGTCCATTTGCCAGGTGGAGGGAGGCAATTGCTAGAGGTTAAGCCATGTAAGCCGCCGCATTTCGATAATACGTTAATACATTACTTTTCCCCGCAATACGGGCGGAAACAGACGCCTTTACCCGTGCTCGTTTGAACTTGACACGATTTGTCGCTAACCTTACGATGTTACTCAACTAATAGTAATTATTACGCAGGAATCTGTAGCCTGAGGAGGGACTGCCATGCCCCACCAAGAAGACATAGCGTTAATGGCTCACTTGATGCGGCGCGCCGGATTCGGCGCACCCAGGGAAGAGCTTGAGGCCCGCATGGCCAAGGGTTACGAAGCTACGGTGGAAGAGTTGCTTCACCCCGAGCAGCAACCCCCAATTGACGAAGATATGCTCTACCGCTTTTTCCCCGGTTACGAAGGCGCCTTGGGGCCCCCCATCAACCAAGCGGACTGGGTGTACCGGATGATAAATACGGTCCGTCCGCTAGAAGAAAAGATGGCCCTCTTCTGGCACCAATTGTTCGCCACCGGTAACTCCAAGGTGGACAACCCGCCGGAGTTAACCCAACAAATAGTCATGTTCCGAAACCGAGGTCTGGGCAGTTTCCGGAACTTGCTGGTGGAACTAGCCAAGTCGCCGGCAATGATCTACTGGCTGGACAACAACGGCAACCACGCCGACGCAATCAACGAAAACTGGGGCCGGGAGTTGATGGAACTCTTCGCCTTGGGAGTGGGGAACTACTCCGAAGAGGACATCAAAGAAGCCTCCCGGGCTTTCACCGGGTGGACCATCGCACCCAAAATACCGCGCAACCCTCTGGGCCGCTTTTATTGGAAGTTCGAGTACAAGCCCGAGGACCACGACGATGGCGAAAAGACTTTTCTGGGCCATACCGGCAACTTCAATGGTGAAGACGTAATCGACATTTTGGTCGACCAAGAAGCTTCGCCCAAGTTCCTATCCCGGCACCTTTATAACTTCTTTGTTGCCGATGAGCCCCAAGTGCCAGCTTGGGACATTACGCCGCCGAGAGACCCGGAAGCCATTCAGATGCTGGTAGACGCCTACAAGGACTCCAACAACGACATCCGCTCCATGTTGCGGGTCTTGTTTAACTCGGATTTCTTCAAAAACGCTCGGTTCGCCAGGGTAAAAAGCCCTGCCGAGTTGGTGGTAGGCACCGCTCGCATGGCTGGCAACTACAACGCTCCCAGGCCAGGGTTCAACATGCTGGCCATGGAATGTAACTGGCAGGGCCAAGAGTTGCTGAACCCGCCCAGCGTGGAAAGCTGGCACACCGGCTCCGAGTGGATTGACGGTGGCGCTTTGGTGCGGCGGGTGAACTATGCCGCCAACCTCTTGGGCGATACCAGCTTGCCCGGGGTTAAATTGATCATTGGGCGGCTAAAAGACCGCGGCAACCTTTCCCCAGCGGAGACTGTTGCTGCTTGCCTCGACGTTATCGGCCCTCTGGATGTCAGCGAAGCCACCTACGGGGAATTACTGGCCCAGGCTCAAGAGGAAGGGGGACTCCGTTGGAATACTGACGAAGAGGCCACTAGGTCGGAGCAGAGAATCGGTATTCTGCTGGCCCTGATAGCCGCTTCCAGAGACTATCAGTTCGCATAATATAATTTAGCCAGAATTTACAAACCCGCACAGGATAGGAGAAGTTGGTATGGCGACCACCAAAAAGGACCCGGTGCTGGTTATCCTTCAACTCACCGGAGCCAACGATTACCTAAACACGGTTATCCCTTACAACGAACCGCTTTACCGGGACAATCGTCCCAAAGTCCACATTCCGGAAGACCAGATGTTGCCTATCGACGATACGTTGGCTTTCCGACCCAATATGGAACCATTCAAAGCCATATACGACGAAGGCAGGATGGCTATTGTCCACGGAATCGGCTTTAAAAATTCTCCTCGGTCCCACTTCCGGGCTATGGACATCTGGCACACCTGCGAGCCGGAAATAGTCGGCACTCAAGGGTGGGTCGCTAAAATGACCCGGGACTTGGACCCCAACGGTGAAAACGTGGTCAAGACAGTCAACTTCGGCCAAGGGCTGCCTAGGGCCTTGGCGCTTCGAGGGACTCCGGTGACCTCGGTTTCCAACCTGGAGACCTACGGCGTCCTGTCCAGCGTGCCGGGAGTCGCAGCCGAAGAAGAACGGAACCAACTGCTGGACCGTTTCGCTAGGATGTACGCCCCGGCCATCGGCACCGGGCCCACCATGGACTACTTGGGCCAGACCGGGCGCGACGCTTTGAAGGGCGCAGACATCATCAAGTCGGCACCGGAAAAGTATTCCTCCACCATCGAATACGCCGACAACCCCATCGCCAAGTCTCTTAGGGACGTGGCCCGGGTGCACCTGGCAGACCTGGGCACCCAGATTTTCTATACCGCCCACGGGCCTTTCGACACCCACTTCAACCAACCGCCGATGCACACCAAGCTGTGGACCGAAGTCTCCGGGGCCATTAGCGACTTCTTAGCCGACCTCAAAGAGCATGATGCTGGCGAGAATTTGATAATGATGCTGTTCACCGAGTTCGGGCGTCGGGTGAAAGACAATGGCACCGGCACCGACCACGGTGCTGGCGGTGTTGCTTTTGTCATCGGCGACCGCGTGAAGGGCGGCATGTACGGCACCTATCCTTCCCTCAAGCCCGAGGACCTGAGCCAGGGCGACTTGGCCCCCAACTACGACTTCCGGGGCTTCTACTCCAGCGTCATTGACCAGTGGATGGGCCTGGATGCTGTGCCCATCGTGGGCGGGAAGTTCGAACAGATGGCCTTCGTCTAGATCATTAAAGCCAGCCTTCCCCCTTAATGCGGGAAGGCTGGCTTTGCACCAAAAGTCACCGGCAGTTTGTCATTCTGAACGAAGTGAAGAATCTTCGCGCCTGAGGAACCAGTTGCTTCGTCGCTTCGCTCCTCAGAATGACACTTTTGAGGCAAGGCAGGCGAAGGCTAGGATGGGGAAGATCCCCGTAGCTGAAGAAGCTTTGGAGGAACAAGAATGCTGACCACCGTCGCCGCAGGGCGCGTGTTTGATTACAGCTACAACATTGGAATGTACGGTATGTCCGGGCAAGGGTTCTGGACCCCCCAAGACTTCGCTTTCGGCTCCAACGGCGTAATCTACGTCATCAGCCGGGGCGTTGAGGAAATCGGCCAGCGGATTAGCCGCGTCACCTGGGACCACGAGTTCTTGGGGCAGTTCGGGTCTAACGGCTCCGGCGACGGCCAGTTCATCTGGCCCCGCTCCCTGGACTTGGACCAAGCTGGCAACGTCTACGCCTCAGACGACTACCTCCAGCGCATATCCATCTTCGACAGCGAGGGCGGGTTCCTGTCCAAATGGGGCGAGGCCGGCAGCGGCGATGGTCAACTCAACGGTCCGTCGGGAATCGCCTTCGACTCCAACGACAACCTGTTCGTGGTGGACAGCCAAAACGGTCGAGTGCAGGAATTCACCAAAGAGGGCAAGTTCCTCGGCAAGTGGGGAAAACAGGGCTCCGGCGACGGAGATCTAAATTTGCCTTGGGGAATATGCGTCGACCACGATGACAACGTTTACGTTGCCGACTGGAGAAACAACCGGGTGCAAAAGTTCACTGGCGACGGTCAGTTCTTGGTCAAATTCCAAGGCACCGACAACGGCGTGGGCGATCTGCACGGTCCCACCGGCGTTGCGGTGGACTCGGAAGGGGATGTTTACGTAACCGATTGGGGTAATCATCGTCTGCAGATTTACGCGCCCGACGGTAAGTTCATCGCCAGTCTTGTGGGAGACGCCCAGCAACCCTCGCCTTGGACCCAGACCTACATTGACGCCAACCCGGACATCATAAAGGCCCGCCGCAGGGCCGATATGGAGCCGGAATGGCGATTTCACAGGCCGGTGGCGGTGAATGTGGACAGCCAGGACCGCATTGTCATCCTGGAATCATACCGGCATCGGATGCAAATTTATAACAAAGAGAAGAACTACGAAGAGCATTCCCTTAACCTTTAATGTGCTTGTGGCCGGGGCCTTGCGGTCTGTCCGGTCAGAATTACCCAGCGCTTAACACACCCAGTTTTGCTGGGTGTGTTTTTTTATATGAGGCGCCGCGACCGCCAGCAATCCCACCGGCAGCAATCCCAGGGGATAAGGTTTAGGTTTGACTTGGCAAGAATTTAAACAAGAAGAGCCCGTCCTAGCTTCATTAGGCGAAAAAATATTTGAGCGTACCAGCATGGTAATGTTGGGCACTCTGCGCAAAGACGGTTCCCCGCGCATCTCCCCTGTGGAGGTGCTTTTTACCGAAGGCCAGCTTTACTTGGGCATGATGTGGCGTTCCCAAAAAGCCTTGGACTTACTGCGGGATCCACGCTGCACCGTACACAGCGCCACTTCCAACCGGGATGGCAGCCAGGGCGACTTCAAGATGTTCGGCAAGGCGGTTGAGGTCAACGACCCGGAAGCCCGGAGCCGCTATACCGATGCAATGTTTGAGAAAATTGGATTTAAACCCGAGGAACCGGAGTTTCACCTATTCTCAATAGATGTTGAGAGCGCCGCCTTGATCGAGTTTAAAGACGAAAAGATGACCCACAAGGTTTGGCATAAGGCTTGACAGGAACATCCCCGCAAACTAACCTGGCGCCCGGTATATAGCAACAAAGAGCGGGAGGGCGTAAATGCCGAATTTGACCCCCTTACAAAGCCACCGATGATACCTGGGTTCTGCCTTCTTACCTGCCCGTCCCCGACGTGCCGGCGCCCGGATTTGGAATCCTGCTCATCAACTCCTATCTCATAAAATCGCAACAGCCGGTCCTAATCGACACCGGCATGCCCGTGGTCAAAGACGAGTTTCTTGAAAGCCTATGGTCATTGATAGACCCTCAAGACCTCCGCTGGATTTTCTTGACACACGACGACGGCGACCACACCGGAGCAATCGACGAGGTGATGGCAGCAGCGCCTCAGGCAAAGGTGATAACCCAATTCGTGGGCTTGACCCGCCTGGAAACGGCGCACCACGTCGACCCGAAGCGGTTTATCCTAGTCAATCCCGGCCAGTCCTTCGATGTCGGCGACCGGGAGTTGGGCGTACTGCGCCCACCGGTTTTCGACTCGCCAGCCACATCCGCTTACTTTGACCCCAAAAGCGAAATGTTGTTTACCGCCGACGCCTTTGGGGCGATTATCCCCGAAGTGGCCGAAGAGGTGGGTGACGTACCCGCTTCAGCCTATGCGGAAGGATTCCAAATCTTCAACCGGTTGAACCACCCTTGGGTGGCATTGGTGGACCACAAGAAATTTAACGTGGCCCTGGAAGAGATACGAAAGCTGGGTCCCAAGATTATCGGAAGTTGCCACTCGCCCTTGGCCAGAGGACGCACAGAGTCTCACCTAAAAGCCATGGCGGAAATACCTGTCATGGCAGGCCCAATGCCATTGCCGGACCAAGCGGCTTTGGAGGCAATTCTCTCCCAAATTCAGGGTGGCGGCGGTCATTGACCCAAGCTGGAACGTAAGCAGGCAAGGCCTGATGAGAATAGGGGATTAACTCAATCCGTCAATAAACTCGGCAATTGCTTGATTAACCTCAGCCGGCTTTTCCGCCATGGGGAAGTGGCCGGCTTGGGACAATTTCAAGTACTTGGACCCCGGCACAGCCTGGTGAATTTCTTGCTCGTAGTCCGGCGGCTGCAACGGGTCGTCCACTCCCCGAATTAACAGCAGGGGCGGCTTAAGAGACCCGATGCGGTCACGGACATCGAACTTGTCGATGGTGAGCAGGTCGGTGTACTGGGACATCGGACCCACCTTGCGGTGGCACTCAACCAACCTTTCCCGCAGTTCCGGATCGATGAACATCATGGCGTGACGCATTGCCTCCAGCCACTTCTCCAGTCCTTCCCGGGATTTGGCGGCGTCCAGCCGCATTTCCAGCGTCCCCGGGGACCGCTCCTTGGCCTTCATGGCAACGGTCATGAGCACCAAACCCTTGACCTCATCCGGGTAATCCAGACCGTATTGCAAGGCGATGCACGCGCCCAAGGTGAACCCGCAAAGCACCAAATCCCGCTGGGCGCCATTGGCCCAAAGCCAACCCCTAAGCCATTCGGCATAGCGGGCCACGTCGGGGCACGGTTCCCCCGATAAATGCCCCGGCAAGTTCGGGACCAAGCTGCCGTGGAAACGGTCCATCTGGTGAGAAAAGCCCTCGGCGCAAGCGCCCGCCCCGGGCCCGTGGATAAAAACTAGCTGGGTCATTTGTATACCTCTTTTTGCGAGTTGCAGCAGGTTTGAGGCTGGCTGAAGCTAATGGGTGGAAATCCCCCTTGGTCCCGTCCACCAACTTGAGCCCCTTGCCTGTTTTACTGACATTGCCTCTGGTCGGAAGGATGATCGCGCTCAATGCTTGGCGATGCTAGCTTATATTGATGAGCACGGCATTGGCAACGTTGTAGTCCTTTTTCTAGACCGGTTTGGCCGAAACCCTCGGGAGATTCTCCGGCGCTATTGGGATTTGCAGGAGCGGGGAATCACCGTCCAATCGGTCAACGAGGACTTAAACGAGGACTTAAAGGGAGAGTTGTTGCTGTTATTGCGGCCAGGTATCGCTGGTCAAGAGAGCAAGAGAACCTCTGAACGGGTCCGTGCAGCGATTCGGGAAGCTGTTTCGAGAGGTACGCACGTGGGTGGGGTTGATACCGTTTGGATACACCAAGCAAGGGAACCAGATACAGCAAGTGCCTGAACAGGCTGCGGCTATTCGGTTGGCGCACGAACTGGCCACAGTGCGCAATATGGGCTACAAAGCAATCGCGGACTATCTAAATGGCCATGAGCACCGCACTAAATCCGGGAAGTTGTTTATGGCTGAAACCACCAAAGTAATCTTGAAGAACCCAGCTTTGGTGGGGCGGATAGTGTTCAAGGTTAGTTGGAGCAGACCTACCAGGCTATACTGGTAAATGGGAACTGGCGCTGATGGAGTAACTGAAACAGTGGGGCTCATTATTCCGGAGCAACTTCGGCCCAGGACGCCTTAGTGTATTGGACGGGGAAAGAACCGCGTCTCCCGGGATGCAGCGGAATTGGAGGAATGAGCAGACGTGAGTCGCTGTTAGTAACTGGACAAGTCGGGAGATCGGACGGCAGTGATGATATGCTTTTCCGCCAGCGTAGTGAACGCCAGCGTGGTGAACGGTGGAAGGAACAGGCCCTAGGCTTTCTAACGGAGATATACATCCTGCGCAGTGCGATAAATTTAATCAGTGAACGCTACTTTGATAGCCAGCAAGGTTCGTTTCCGGCTGTCGCTGAAGGATTCGATCAGCTATCGGCCTCGGTGGAGAAATTGGTCGATGTTTATAATGAGGTATTGGCGGGAGAAATTGAAAGCCTAGAAATGCTGTTGATTGACAAGGGTAACAAGCAGGATGAATGTTTACTCAAGATAGACTTGGCAGGATTGATCGTGGATGTCCAGTGGCTGTAGTCTGAGGGTGCAAAGTACGGATTTATTCCTCGTGTAACACCGGGTGCATCCTTTGCGGTAGTAAACCAATGACCCGTGAGCATGTATTCCCGCAATGGGCGAAAAAAACTCTTCAAGAACACCCTCAATGGAACCCCAGCCAATCCTATATCCAGGGAACAGTCGGTGGACGAGAAGCCCGTGTAAGGGGCGATATTCTTGAATGGACATCAGGAAAGTTTGCGCCCAATGCAACGGCGGGCGGGATGAGTGAAATAGAAGCCAAGGCGCTGCCCTACGTTGCGCCTATGATAAGAGGCGAACAGGTCAGATTGGACCGCAAAGCTCAACACATAATCGCGACATGGTCCGCATTGAAGGCGGTCATTGCTAGATACGGCCACTTTCCCCACTGCCAGCGATTGAACTAGAGTAGATGGAGTGGTTCCGGACCAGACGCACCATCCCAAAGTCGTGGCAGGTGTGGCTTGCTGCCTACCGTGGAAAGTTGCATGGTGCTGCCTACGAAGGCTTTAATGTACCTGACCAATACTCAATGGTCGCATCTACGTGGCCTCTTAATCGGGAGAAGCCTTCAAGAAAAATAACTCGGCATAAGTATAAAGGCGTATCGGCCTCCATCGTTATCGGTTATCTGACGATAAAAGTCTTCGGGATTCGCAGGCTCCGCATCGTCGATCCCAGGCCTCAACTCTTTGTCAAAGTCGTCCCCTCTAAGCGGCGAGTTAGATGGCCTCCTAAGTTAGTTATCGACGATGCCACTTTGCTCGATTTCTTTACCATCGGCTTGCTGACCGGAAAATCCGGCATTGCTGGCATACGCTGAGATAAGCCAAATCTTGATTAATAATGACACCGATTTCCTCCCATTTACGGAAGGAAACCATCTCCTTCTCCGGAGAAGGGATAATTATCCAAAGGGGGTGCGACCTGCGCAACTCTAACGGACGCACGTCACTATAATAAAACCGGTCGGTTTTTTATAATTAGTAAATGACATCCTCACGTGGCGACCCCGAGGCATTCTGGCATAAACTTCTGAACAATCTGCCGCAGTTTGTTGAGGCAGAGCGGGATAAGTCAGGGCTTGACCCGTGGGACAAGAATCCGAATTATATTTGGAACCCACCGAGGCCAGACCGTAATGAATTGCACCACGGTTACCATGTGTATTCACAGGATGGCCGTGGTTACAGTGAGGCGTAAACAGGGGCCCCAACTCTATACAGTATATTTTGATGAAAGCGGTACCCACCCTGACTCTGATGCAGCGGTCGTAGTTGACTTCGTATCAAACGCCACAAAGTGGGCAGCATTCTCCGAGGATTGGCGGCAAGTGCTCCGTGATGCGGGCCTAGAATATTTTCGGATGAGTCTAATTGAAAATAGGCAAGGACCCTTCGCCGATTGGGCTGAAGATGTGAAACGGGACCTGCTAAATAGATTACTGCCAATCATCAAGCGTCATACATTTACAAGTGTTGGCTGCGTCGTGAAACGGGAATGGATGGACTCACACCTGTCCGAATTCGCCCAAGAAATATGTGGCGATGCCTGTGGCCTCGCGGCATTATCTTGTTTCCGGCATCTCGGCTTGCGGATGCAAGAAAACGACGGCTGGATAGACGGAATCATGGAGTCGTGCGCTTCCGGAAGCGGAGCCCTTCAATTGCTTTTTGAGGAGGATTCCAAAATTACGGAATGGCAAGAGGCGCACCGGATTAATTCAATGGTTTTCGCGGAAAAACGAGAACACCCCCCATTACAAGCCGCCGATATCTTGGCGTATGAGCTCTACAAGCACGGACTTCGGAAATTCCGGCAAGAGGACCGTAACGCACGTTATCCCTTGAGAGAATTGGCATCCCAAAGGCACCAATGGGTCTACCTTCAAGAGCAGGACTTTATCGACCTAGACAACGATCTGACGGCGCAGTTGCTGGCCCGAAGTAAACAACCGTGACCTAATCTGGCTGCCGGATCCCTTGGATCGGTTTGCCCGTCCATTGCCCCATACCGGCAACGGAACCGGGAGCAAGTTCTGAAAGGTATTCCCCTTCTGAACTAAAAATGTGTCGGGTATCGAAAGCGATACTAGTCGGAAAACTGAACTCACCTTTCTCATCATCTATCTCGACTACCCATATTCCTAACTAATACTCACACTCAATAATTTGCGGATGTCTAATCTTGTCACCTAAGTGGCCTGAAATCTAGCTATACACACAGCCTATATCCCGGCTAATCTCCCGCCAACAACATCGCGTAGTCGAGCAAGCGGTCGGCATAGATCGAAGGGAGAGGTTTCTCGTTGTAGCGGCCCAGGTGCAGTGTGTTCACGATGAAGTGGCCCTCGCCGTACTGGGCCTCCAGCAGCACTGCGTTACCTTCTGAGTTCTCGAGTAGGACGACCCATGAGTCGTCCAGGGAAGCAAAAGATACGACGCCAAACCAATATAAGGTTCCGCAACAGTCCGGATTCTCCCACAAATCTCCCTTCCCAAAATCAAAAGGCTCGGTGAATCTAGAGACGCTCAGTCCCCGGAAGATTGGATGATTTGGGCGGGTGATCGTCACCTCGCGCTCAGTAGGTCCGCTAAGGTAAAGAATATAAGGGGACCAAGTTTTCGAGAACCTATTGGTGTACCGGTAAATGTCCCCATTTGATATCTCGACCGTGGTCACTTCGGTCAGTAACATAACACCGCCATTTTGGACAAACTGCTGGAACGCCTCCCCTCTTAGATTCAACGTCGGGTATTGATCCAAGATCAGGAGATCGTATGAACTGAGACTGACCAAGCCCAGGTTCTCGGTGATGTCGTCGAACTTGATACGTCTGGTGTCTAAGATCGACATGACGTGGGAGCCGCGGCCGGTGCTCGCGACGCCGATCTTGACCAAGCCGTTTTCGCTCCTCTGCGCTCCTTCTGTTCTCACGGGTAAGCTCGTACCTAGAGCGGAGGTGGGTGATTCCGTGGCGGTTGCGGCCATTTCGTCGAGAACCTCGCGTATTGCACCTTCGATTTGCTCTGACGACGACGCGGGCCCCGGAGAACCTGCCGGGCCTTCTGGACCTGTTGGGCCTGCAGCCAAGGCCAATGCGCTGTCCAAGAGAAACCGGCCCTTGGCCCAGTCGCTGGACCCGTTCCAATGGAGCAGGGCGTCAGCGTAGTCATAGAAAATCCAAGCCCGCATTTGCCCCAACTGGTGAAGTGGCTCCACGGCAAGTGAGGAGTTGAAATAAGACTGGGCTTCGTCACGAAGGCCTATGGCGCTGGCAAGCATACCCAATACATTGTCTACAGACAAACCGGGTAAGAACAACCCATTACTCGGCCTCAGGGCGGTGAATTGCTTATGGGCTAAGACATTATCTCCTCGTTGAAGGGCCAGCAGGCCCAATCCGGCGTTGGCCCACATCGCCATGAGTGGCGCAGAAGAAGGAGACGCCAGAACAATCTCTGCAGCTCGCTGGGCCGTTTCTAGCCGGTCTCGGTTCCCGGTAATGCGGGAGGGAGGCCATTGGAATGATAAAAGCTGGAATCAGGTACTCGAAGGTGGGTCCGGGGGCGCTGGAGACCATTACGTCCACCAGCCGGTCCAAGTAGGCTTCTCCTTCAACGCTGAACCCGGCTTGGTGCTCCAATAATGCCCGGCTTCCCAAGAGGAGAGCATCCGAACTAGCTAACTCCAGGCCCCGGTCGCTAAATAGGCGGGCAGAGTGCCGGCCGGGGTCCAAGGATAACATCGAGTTTTGCCACAATGTGGTGACCAATAGCGTACGGTCCCGCAATCTTTCAGCTAAGCCTAGACCCGCCGCCATTTGCTCTATACACCTATCATATTCACCCAACCCACCCATGGCCGACCAGCCGCTGATGTGGGCCATAGTTTCAGCCTTCAGGTCGCCCACTATCCGAGCAACTTCCGATGCGCGAAAACTCTTGGCCTTGCAATCCTCTAACCTAAGGGTGTACAGGTCCAGTTGGGCTGCGGTTCCCAAGGCTTGAAGTTCCAGCTCTAGGTCCCCAGTCTTTTGGGAGATGGCCATTGCCTGGTCCAACGACTGACGAGCACCCTGGAAATCACCGGTTTCGGTGCTTAGGCACCATCCATGTCGGGCCAGCAGACGCCCTGCTTCCGGAGTAGCGGGTGGCAGCAACTGTAGGGCCCGAGATACCAGGGGAGTCAGGCGGACCCGTCCGACGCCCGGCGTCATGGGGTATTCTGCAACGGCCACCGCCCGCCCCACATCCCCACTGTCGGCATAATAGTCAAAGGCGCGGGTGAGACTGGTGACTGCTTCTCGCCTCTGGTGGGTGGCTGCCTGCGCCTTGCCCAAGCCGAACAGAAGAGCGGAAGATTCCGCATCCATTGACTGCCCTTCCTTGGCCGCCAGGCCCCGAACAAAAAGCCGCAACGCCTCCTCGTAGGCGTTGGATGCCAGTGTCTGCTCCCCTGCCATCAAAGAGTAGTGGGCTTGCTTGCCGGTGGCCAGAGCAGGGTCGCCCTCAGCGAAGTGGTGCGCCAACTCCGAAGCATGGGCCTCCACGTTGGGACCGTAGAGAGACGCCAACGCCTCAGCCGCGCGGAGGTGTAGTCTCATTCGGCGGCTGGCAGACAGATCCTCTACCAAGACCTGCTGTATTAGAGAGTGTGTAAACCGGTAGCGGTCCCGGCCCCCAGGCAGTTCTTCTATTAGACGTGCGGCCAGCCCCTCATCTATCGTCTCCAACAACTTCTCCGCAGTCAGGCCGGTATCCAAAATGCCCAATTGCCTGTAGTCGAACTCTCGGCCCCAAATGGCGGCAATGGTCAGGAGTTCTGCCGTCTGGGGCGACAGTCCGTTGAGCCGTTGACCGATGATTCCGCGGACGCCCGGAGGTATTTCAATCCGCTGGGGGATCTCCATCGAGTCTGGGCTCAATGTCTTTCTATTAGAGAGGAGGGTAATCACCTGAGATAGGAAAAATGGGTTGCCCTCGGTGTGGGAGTAAATGGATCCCACTTGGTCTTGGGCCGGGGTGAAGCCGGTGAATGCCTCAATGAAACTACCGGTCTCTTGCCGACTCAAGCCGCTGAGCAGCTCGAAATTGCAAAAGGGCTGGCGAGAGACTTGGGCAATAGTCTTGGATAACGGGTGCTCTCGAGAAAGCTCCATATTTCTATAGGCCCCGACGACCAGTAGGCTGCTGTCCGCCATCACCCGGGCCAGAAATTGGAGGAGCAACAGAGAGGGGCCGTCGGCCCAGTGGAGGTCATCCAACACCAGCATAAGCGGCTGAGTTCGGGCGGCGTTTTTCAGAAAGGTGGTGATGGACTCGAACAGCCGGAAGCGGGCCTGCTCCGGCTCCAGCGGCGGGGAGGGTTCTAAGTCCGGCAGCGCCTGGCGTAGCTCAGGGACCAATGCGGCAACATCCGAGGCGCCGGGGCCAAAGTCGGAGATCAACCTGTCGGGCGCTTTCCCTTGAATATATGCCCGAATCAGTTGCATCCACGGCCAGTAAGGTGGGGCGCCCTCTTCCTCATAGGACCATCCCCAAAGCACGGATGCTCCCTGTGCCTCAGCCCGGGAGGCCAGGTGCTCCATAATCCGGGTCTTGCCAATCCCCGGCTCCCCTGCCAGCATGACCAACCGCCCTCGATTTTCCAGAGCGTCGTCGAGGGCAGTGGCCAGCCTGACAAACTCTGAACTCCGGCCCACGAATATTGGGCTTTCACCGACTCTGCGGTCCAAAAACCTCACCTCGCCGCAGTTTCCTACATTATACCCTTACCGGCCTGTTAACCTTCTTTATCTGATCTTTGTGCCGGGATAGTCTTGGCCACCAAAATGTACAACCAAACCCGTAACTTCGCCCTTATCATTCTTGATGAAGACGGTTTGCGCGCCGAATTCCGGTACAAAATATTGGGTTTCGGATTCTGGAAATAGTTCAGCCTTAGCCTCTCCGGTTGGGTGAACGAACAGGCGGTCGTTTTCCTTCGTGACAGTGATCACAGAACTAAGAGAGGCGATCTCATATTGGCCCACATAAGCGTCATAGATTTTGGGATCGAGAGTGATGGGCTCCACGACAGTGACCGTCCCATTCATATTGGGGTGCAAGGTACAGGTATAGGGGTACTCTCCCGGTTGATCAAATCTGAGGGCAAAGGATTGACCGGTGGCCATGTTTCCAGAGTCGAAGCCCTGTTCGGCTTCGCCGCGTGAGCCGGACGTGACGGTGTGGGGTACACCGTCTGCGTTGGTCCAAGCAACAGTCTGGCCCACCATGATATGGGCCTCCTGGTGGCTAAACTGCTGGATGGCCACGGCCACTGTGCCTGGTGGAACGTTGATGCTGCGCGATCGTATATCGTCGGGGGAGGACAATGGCGGCAAGTTCGAGTTCCACATGTGGAACACCCCCAGGGGGTTGTCCACCCAAACATAGGCGTGGAGCATCCACCCATAGGAGGATTCCCAATGACCTCCGTCGGTATCGCATCCTTCGGCGGTAGTGGAGCTGAATCTGCCGGTGGGGCTACGGCACAGATTGTAGTGTACGTGCCAGTTGTCCAGAGGGCCAGCGAAGGCCTCGGGATGGTCTTGGCCGACATCTTGGTGGGGAAGAATAAAGGCGGTGCCGACCAGCTCCCAATCGCCGGTAGCGTCCTGGTTGTGACCTGCCCCCGAAAACCGGTCCAGGTGTAAAGTTAGACTTGGGCTGGATGAAGGGAGGAGAAATGCCGATGAAGAGACATACCCCAGAGCAGGT
>MUCU01000022.1 GCA_002817055.1 SAR202 cluster bacterium Io17-Chloro-G7
AGAAGGCATCTAATTTCCTTGGCCTGCTCCAATTAGCTTGTGCACTCCTGTGGTACCGCCGACAGTGGCGGCTGCTGTTTTGAGATAGTTTCTTAGCAGTCGGCTATCAGCTATCAGCTATCAGCTATCAGCTATCAGCTACCGGATTCTGACGCACATGGTTGTCTCTTATCAACCGTCCTTTAGGACTAATGGATAGCGTTAGTTACAACATTTACAACACACCCGTCACCAAAGGTGTGGCCATTGCTTGGGTCAACAGCTATTCCGCCGTGGTGGTCAAAACCGCCAGCGCTACGTTGCTGTTCGACCCGGTGGGTATGGAGGTGCCAGCCGGTACGGCGTTGGACCTGATAGCAATTACCCACGGTCACTTGGACCACTGGGAACCCAAGCTGGTCAGCAAGATTCAGAGCCGCACCGGTTCGACGGTGGTGGCTCCTCCTTTCTTAGCCGACAAGCTGGTAAAACAGCGGGGGAACGAAATCCCCCCAACCGCCCTTTTGGAAAGGGGGAACACCAGCTCAGATATCACCTGCGGCCGCAGTCGCCGCAAAGGCGAAGACCGGGTAGGTAAGGGAGATAAGGAAGGAAAGGAAGATATTGTGTCCCTTATGCCGGGGGATGAGATCAAGGTAGGCGCCACCACCGTCACTGCCCTACGTTGCGACCACGCGGCAGTAGAGCCGCTGGCTTTTCAGGTGAGTACCCCAGACGGCTTAACGGTGTACCTGCCGGGGGACACCACGCCTTTCCACGAAATGGGTGATCTCCCATTGTCTAGGGCAGGGTCCGGGGCAGGAAAGTCCGGGACCGGCAAAGGGACTGAGCGGAGGGTAGACGTACTCTGCTGGATGGGGACCGCCCTGACTGACGGTGCGAAAATATCCCATCTGGTGCAACCTAAAATAGTATTGAGTTATGCCATCACCCCACCGGCAGCGGGGAAGCGGGCCTACGATATACTGACTGGGCTTACTTCGGATATTCCATTTCAGCCCCTAGACCGGCACCAGGTTTTTCTCTGGCCGGTTGGTGATTGAAAATCAAGCCGACAGCCGATATTCCAATCCATTGGCGCTGCGTTTAGGCACTGATTTAGAAACCGTTACCCGACAATAACCCATTGACGATATTCGCCATCCTAGGTAGACTAACCTACACGTGGACCGCCAGTCAGCAGGCACCGACTCCACTGCTTGTCAATCCCCTTCAGTCTCGCTAAGCGCTGGCGGCCTACCTTCTAGCCCATTATTTTTGACGGGTAAGCTGAACAATAATTAATGGCCAAACTATTCGACCTTCACATCCACACTACCAAAGGCAGCAGCGACAGCAGCCTTAACCCCGAAGAGCTAATCCTGGAAGCAGAACGGTTGAACCTCAGAGGACTCTGCCTCACCGAACACAGCGGACCTTGGGAGAAGCACGAGTTTGAAAAATTTGCCAGCCGCCACAGCGTAGTGTTGGTTCGGGCTATGGAAGTGGAAACGGACATGGGTCACATGCTGGCCTTTGGAATCGACCGCTATCAATCCGGGTTCCACAAAGCTGCGGAGTTGCGACGAGCTGCCGATGCAGTGGGAGGGTTTGTAGTGACCGCCCATCCCTTCCGGTCGGTTTTACACGAGAAAAGGAGGGCTAGGGCGTTGCTGTATCAAGCGGTCCCCGACCCACTTCCGGAAAAGCCGGAAGACGCTTTGGGACATCCGGTGTTCAAACTGGCTCATGCTGTTGAAGTAGCAAACGGCGGCACGGCCGATGACGAAAACGAATTTGCCATGCACGTCGCCAGCAAATTGAATTTGCCGGTCACCGGTGGCAGCGACGCCCATTCCGCCCATGGATTGGGTAAGTTCGTTACGGCTTTCCCCGACGAGATCAACAACGAAACCGAGTTTCTAGCTGGCCTTCATGCTGGCAAGTTCTACCCAGCCGTGGGCCTGCGGACCGGCCAACTCCGTCCTTACACTGTCTAACACGGCTGGATGATTCGTTTAGCATCAGACTAGGGTGCATATTTCTGCCCAAGCGTGGCAGGCAAGTGGGCCGGTTTCAGCGCATAGAGGTCGAGATCGCTCCCGGGTATTTTTAGGGGTGGATTACTGGCGGTGGATGGTTAGCTATGTCTCTACACTTCCCTACGGCTTCTCCCTTCGAATTGGTCCACGTGGCCTTGGACCTGGAAACAACAGGGCTGGACCAAAGCCGCGATACCATCATTGAGGTAGGCGCGGTAAAATTTGAGGGCGACCGGGTTCTCGACACCTTCCAGACCTTCATAAACCCCGGCCGGTCTATCCCGGCATTTGTACAGCGCCTCACCGGTATTTCCGAAAACCAGGTCAAGCGAGCGCCCTTCTTCAGCAGTATCGTCTCCGAGCTGGCCGACTGGATCGAAGACCATCCGGTTATAGGGCACAACGTTTCCTTCGACTTGGCCTTTCTTTCTTCCCATGGCCTGCCTTTGAAAAATCCCGCCTACGACACTTGGGACCTGGCCTCGGTTCTTCTGCCCAGTTCGCCTCAGTACTCCTTGGGATTTCTATCCGACCATTTTGCTGTATCCCACGTGGACCGGCACCGAGCATTGGGAGATGCCAAAGCGACCTTCCTGGTTTTCAACGAATTGCTAAAAAAGGCCCAGGAGTTGGATAGCGGTTTGCTGGAAGCGATGATCAAACTGTCAGACCGAAGCAACTGGGCCATCGGGCCGCTTCTTGCGGGGCTCCAAGCAGCCAAAGGCCCAAGCCAGGTTTCCGCCTTTGGCTTGACCGGCCTGGATATGGAAAACCTTTCGGCCAGATTGGCCCGTCCCGACAAGCGCCGGGCAGACAACAACCTCAGTTCACTTGACGAAGAAAAGGTAGCATCGCTTCTGAGGATGAAGGGGCCATTCGCCAAAACATTCTCCGGGTTCGAGCACCGCCCGGAACAGGAGCTAATGCTGGCCGGAGTTACCCACGCAATCCACGGTAGCAAACACCTGGTTGTGGAAGGTGGAACTGGCGTGGGCAAGACCATGGCTTACCTGCTGCCAGCCGTACTGTTTGCATTGTCCAAAGGCCAGCGAGTCGTTATCTCCACCAAGACCATCAACCTGCAGGAGCAGTTGCTGACCAAGGACATTCCTGCGGTGGTCTCGGTGTTGGAAGAAACCGGCCTAGTGGAAAAGGGTCAAATCAAGGCGACCCTACTGAAGGGTCGCGCCAATTACATGTGCCTGCATCGCTGGAATTACCTGGCCCGAAGCGAACACCCCACCGTAGACGATGCCCGGTTGCTGAGCAAGACCGCGGTGTGGATGCAGGACAGTCTTACTGGCGATCGGGGCGAGATAAACCTTGCCGGGCGTGACGCTTTTACTTGGAACAAGGTTTCCGCCGGAGAGAAAGGTTGGTGCCCAGGCCTCCGGGACGGTGGGCCGTGCTTCTTGCGCAATGCCCGGGAGCGCGCCGAACAGGCCCACATAATAGTCGTTAACCACGCTTTGCTCATGTCGGACCTAGTGCGTGGGGGCAGCCTTATACCGGATTATCAGTACTTGGTGGTGGACGAAGCGCACAATCTGGAAGACGAAGCCACCAGGCAGTTGGGGTTCGACGTGGCGCCTGACAGATTGGAAGAAACAACCGAGCTTCAGAGCCGCCTGATCACCCAGTTGCGCATCGCTCTGGCCACGGAAACCTCGGCATCGGCGGTCCGTCAAGAGGCGGACAAAGCTATATCCGATGTCGAGACAACCACACCGTCCGTCCGGGAACTTTGGGCTCGCTTGTGGGCCGCAGCGGAACGGGTTTTGGAAGTAAGAACGCCAGATGGCTCGGAAGAGAGGGCGCAGATATTGTTAGATCATCCGGTTAGGGCTCAACAGGTGTGGTCTGACTTGGTTCTTGAATGGGAAAACCTAGAGGTCCGGTTGACGCAAGCGGGCCAGGTTATGTCGCGGTTGCACCGGTTCTTGGAATCCACCACCCTCGCCGGCGCAACCGACCAACCGTCTCTGGTGATGGAAGCGTCCAACATTATCGACAATCTGGAGACGTTGCGGACCCAACTCGATTCTGTTGTGGGCTCGCCCAGCGACGATGCTATCCTGTGGCTGGCCAGGGACCAAGCCAAAGGAGACGCATCCCTCCACTCGGCTCCCTTGGATGTGGGAGCCACGCTTAAGGAAGAACTGTTCAACCGGAAAGAGTGCGTGGTTATGACCAGCGCGACCTTGAGCACCGAAGGAACCTTCGACTACTTTAGGCGTAGAAGCGGCGTGCCGGAGGAGAGCCAGGAATTGTTGGTGGGCTCGCCGTTCAACTACCAAAGGGCAGCGGTTTTACTTATTCCTGCTGACATGCCAGCCCCCAATGCCGATGGTTATATGGATGCTTTGTCCCGGGTCTTGGTGGACTTGGGCAAGTCTTTGGGCGGACGGACGATGGCTTTGTTTACCTCCTACTCCGCTCTCCGGGGCGTCGCCAGCAGGGTACGAGCGCCGTTGCTGGGAGAGGGCATCCAAGTATTGGCCCAGAGCATTGACGGTGGGCCCCAGCAACTCATCAGCCGATTTAAGGAAAACCCTAAAAGCCTGCTGTTGGGCACCGCCAGCTTCTGGGAGGGTGTGGATATGTCCAGTGGCGCATTAAAAGCACTGGTTTTGACCCGGCTGCCTTTCCAGGTGCCCACCGACCCTGTGGTTAAAGCCAGGTCGGACCAATACGACGATCCATTCAAGGAATTCTCCATCCCACAAGCGGTTTTGCGTTTTCGCCAAGGCATTGGGCGGTTGATTCGGAACAAGGGCGATAAAGGCGCAATAGTGATCTTGGACCGGCGTATAACCGGGCGCAACTACGGAGACTCTTTCTTAAAATCGATTCCCCCGTGTACCCTGAAACCAAGCAATTTATCAAATGTGGGCGCGTTGGCTGCCCAATGGGTGGGTGATGATGATGGAGTTAGCCACTGACCAACCGTTAGACTTGGCCGCCAGCTTGGAAAGCGGGCAATCCCATCGTTGGGAGCGCGATGGGGACTGGTTCTCCGGCGTGCTGGAGGGTGCGTTCATTAAAATGCGCCAGGACGCCGATGGGCGGGTCGAGTACCTTTGCGACTCCCACCCTCAGTCTTGGGTAGAGCCCCTTCTCCGGAGATATTTCCGCTTGGATGATGACCTTCCAGCGATTTACTCCGAGATCAAAGCAGACCCCAGGGTTGCCGAGATGGTGGACCGCTATCCCGGCTTGCGGATTCTACGAATCGAGCCCTGGGAGTGCGTGATTTCTTTTATATGCTCCGCGAATTCCAACATTCCCCGCATTCACCAAAACATGGAAGCTCTGGCCACGAACTTCGGCGACCGGGTTTTTATTTATAGTGGCCACGACAACAATGGCCAGAACCTCACCCAATCCCGTCACGCGTTTCCCACGCCAGCCCAACTGGGCGAGGCCGGTGAGGCAGAATTGCGCAGGCTCGGATTGGGCTTTCGAGCACCCTACGTTGATAAGACCACCAGAATGGTCTTGGATGGCCGCTTGGACTTGGACCATCTGGTGAATTTGCCCTATCTGGAAGCCAAGAGCAGCCTGATGGAATGCCCTGGCATCGGCCCCAAGGTTGCCGATTGTATCGCCGTATTTTCGCTGGACAAGCTGGAAGCATTCCCCATAGACGTGTGGATACGCCGGGCTCTGGGCGAGTGGTACTTTGCCGGGGAAAAACCGCCCCCTGACCGGGTAATGCTGGAGTGGGCCCAAAACCATTTTGGCCGCTACGGCGGGTACGCCCAGCAGTACCTCTTCCACGGTATGAGGCTAAGAAAGAAGGTCAAAGACGTAGAACCCGAGCCAATAACCGGTTAACGAAGCGAGAGGGTTAGAGGCCTGGCGTCAAAAGGGTTATTTTGAGACCCGGGGTGTAGAAACTTGGGGCATCATTACTTAGTGCCACGGCTCTTTTTTTCAGACGGAGTCTCCAAGCTAATACCGTATGACACCGACAACTATTAGGCAGTTAGTTTCCCGCCAACAGGCCGTTGCCCGATCTTCGACTAGCGGCCCCAGTAAGTCTGCCGGGACTAATCACCGGCAACAATTGAGCCTCTCCGTCAGCCATGGCACTGACCAAATAGAGGACATTGGCCGAGTGCTAAAGCGTAGACCGCCGTAACCAACTTTCCATCGGTGCATTCGGGCAACTCATGAGTTCTGGCGGGCTGGGAGCGCCGTGGCCTTCAGGCTAGTCACGGCAACAGCAGAAATTGGTTGCTATTTCCCCTACGGGGGCTCCAAGAGCAGCTTTCCGAAGAAGTTTGTTTCTTGCATCGCTGTGTGGGCTGCGGCAGCGTCTCTCAGTGGCAAAACCCGGTCCACCACCGGTCGGATTACGCCCCGGTTGAGCACGGTGACGATCTCCCGCATGTCTTCTTTAGTGCCCATGAAAGTGCCGTAGATTTCCTTCTGCTGGCTGAAGAGCAGTCCCAGGTGCAACTCGGCTCTCAGGCCGGTAGTCGCGCCGCAGATTCCGTAGCGGCCTCCTGGCCGGAGGGCGTTAAAGGCTTTGGAGAAAAAATCCGCCCCCACATGGTCTACGACCGCATCGGCGCCGAGTCCCCCGGTCAACTCCTTGGTGCGTTCGGTAATATCTTCTTCGTTGTAGTTAATGACCTCGTCTGCGCCTAAAGAAAGGGCCTTGGCCGCTTTCTCTGGAGTACTGGTGGTGGCTATGACGCTGGCGCCGATGACGTTTTTGGCCACTTGAATCGCAGCGGTGCCCACGCCAGCCGAGGCGGAAAGCACCAAGACGGTCTCCCAAGCCTTGACCTGCATTCGACGCACCAGCATGTTCCAAACTGGCAGGAACGTGGTGGGCATAGCAGCCGCGTCCTCATAGGACACCTGGTCGTCGATTACGTGGGCGTTGGCTGCGGGGACCGCGACCAGTTCGGCGTAGCTACCGTCAATGGCGCTGCCCATAAATCGCTGCCTGGGACAAAGATCGTCCCGTCCCGATAGGCATGCCGGGCACTGTTGGCAGGTTAGGCGCGGGTTGACCACCACCCGGTCGCCAACTTTCAAGGTCGTTACCTGACCCCCAATCTCCAGCACCTCTCCGGCGCAATCGCCGCCTAATATTAGCGGGGGAGGGAAATCTCGTTTCAGCCCTCTTCCACCTTCACGGGTGTAAAGGTCGAGGCGGTTCAAGGCTGCGGCCCCCACGCGCACTTTTACATCCCGTTCCTGAATAGAAGGGTCGGGGCGCTCTCCGTAGATTAAAACCTCTGGGCCGCCGTGAGATTCGATGTAGATTGCTTGCATCAAATTAGCCTTTTGAAGCCGTCAGCTTTCAGCTTTTGGAATTTAGTGCCGCGACGGTTCAGCGATCTCTGTGTATTTCTGTGCTTCTTGACCGTATACCAAGTACGCTCGAGAGTACGCTCGGTTGAATTGCCCAATGTGTTGATTGCGTTCAGCTATGGATCTTACGGCCTGCGACCGTAGAAACAGTCGTCGCAAAGAAACACGATGGCTAGGGCTTCTTCGTGGCTGCCAATGCGCCCACACTGCGGGACATCGCTATCCTGGCTCCAAGGCTGATGGAACTTGCCGCCGCACATCTGGCAGGATGTTTGGTGAACGCCATCCAACGCTTCGCCGCATATTACGCACGATTCTTGTTCAGTAGACTCTTGGATCTCTTCGGCCATTCCTTCCTAGTCTCCTGTATTGGTTCCGCCAGCCCCTTTTCCAGCCCCTCTTCCGACCCCCCCTTTATGAATGTTAATCAAGGGGCCGTTGGATTCGATTGCTCAGCTCCGTCTATGTGCTCTTGGACCAAACGGCGCTCATCGTTTTCCGTTGTCACCGTTCCATCCAGCTTGGCCTCCCGCAGTTGCCGCAACAACCGGCCAAGTCCGGGTCCCTCAGCAATTCCCATGTCCAACAGGTCTTTTCCGGTTAACGCAGGCCCGATGTCTCGCAGTTGGTCCGAGTAAAGAGCGAGCCGAGTAGTGACTACCTGCGACTTGGTGACCCGAGCGACTGCCCATAGAGCTTCGGCACAGAATTCTTTCAGAGAATCGGCCAACCGGGAGCCGGACATGCCGGCGGCCACCAGGTCTTCTTCTCGCGATTTTAGCGAGACTACGTCTCTGATTACCCGGGACCACGCTCCGGGCGCATTGACCCGGCGGATTAATTCTTCTGCCTGGACTTCCGAAAGCGGATATGCCAACGCCGCAAGGTAGGCCAAAGGACCGGCTTCGTTCGAGTCACACTTGCCTGGAATTTCACTTCCCGACGTCAAGTCCGTCAGACGCTCCACCGCTTCGCTCCGGCCCAACCCCGGATGGACCGCCTCCAGAACCCCCAGCGCCGCCGACCTTTTTAAGGCCAGAACCGGCTGGTCTTCTTCAAACATCTTCTCAAGTTCGTGTCTGATACGGTCCCCGGTCAGGGAACCGATATGGCCTTGCGCCATGGCGGCCGCGAGACAACCCAAAGTGCCAGGTTCCAGTTCGAAGCCCAACCGCTGCTCGTACCTGACCGCACGGAAGATTCTGGTAGGGTCATCCACAAAGCTATTCGAATGGAGGATACGGATCACGCGGCGGCCTATGTCGTCCACCCCGCCGTGGGGGTCCATAACCTCGGGGCGCATTTCAAATAAAGGCAAAGCTAAAGCATTGATGGAGAAGTCCCGCCTGGAAAGATCGTCGGAAATTGTGCCAGGGGTTACTTGAGGGAGCGCCGCAGGTCTGGCATAGGTTTCACGGCGAGCGGTCACAACATCAACGCGGCAACGGCCTATTATTAAGGCTGCGGTCCCGAATCTGGAGTGGACACGCACTGTACCGCCCAGTTGACCCGCCAACCATTTTGCCAACTCAGGACCATCGCCTTCCACCACGAAATCCAGGTCTTTAATGGGCAAACCCATCAAAGCGTCGCGTACCGGACCACCAACCACGTACACGGGATGCGACTGGGAATGCGACTGGCTTAGCGCCCGTTCCCGTAGGCACCGCAAAACGGACAGGTCATCGCCGTCCAAGCCGATTTCCAGAGCGTCCACCAGAGAACCGATGTTCCGATTCTGCTGCGTTGGAGGGCCTCCTGAGGCTAATATTATAGCATAGACGTGTTGTCCAACCGCCGGTTTCACCGTCAAACGCGCCCGCATGGGACGCCCCGGCTAGGTGCGCCCAGCACACCCAATATGATAGCAACTACACTCTAAACGCCAACGATTTTATGCCAGAGCCTTTTAATCGCCTGGAAATAGCCCAAGGTAGTCGGCTAAACTTTGACAAGCACCTTACCCATAGATACAATCCTGTAAGTAATAGTCTAGGAGGTAACAAAATGGCAGGAACTGAGATCACCACCTACTACGACTTTCGTTGACCTTTCGTGTACAATGCCGCCGTGTGGCTGGCAAAGGTGGAAGAGTCGACTGGAGAAACCGTAGAGATTGACTGGCAACCCTTCCTATTGGCACAAGTCAATAATGACAAAGGCCAAGAAGACAAGGTCTGGGACCGGCCTGAAATAATCGATGGCTCGGACAACACCCTTCTGGCTCACCGGGCTGGCCTAGCCGCCAAACGGCAGGGTAAAGAGGCGTTCCAAAGCTTCTTCATGGCGCTGCTTAGGTCACGTCACGAAGACAAGAAAGACCTGAACGATCCTGCGGTAATTCAAGACGCAGCAGTGGTTTCGGGAATCGATCAAGCCCAGTTTAGGGAAGACATCGCAGACCCCAGCCTGTTGCAGGATCTGGCGGCAAGCCACACCAAAGCCGTAGAGGAAGTCGGGGCTTTTGGGGTGCCGACGTTCGTATTCCCGTCGGGGAAATCAGCGTTCCTGAAACTGTTTATTCCTCCGGAAGAACAGGCCGCTGAAATGTATGAGTCGATATTCAAGACCATGAGTGAGTTTGCCTACGTCGGGGAGATCAAGCGGCCTCAGCCGCCGTGGCCTCATGGCCTAATCTAGGAGCATTGATTGGCGAGCGACCGACTGGAATCGGAGTTGGGTCTACAGTTTCGGGACCCGCAGCTTCTTGAGCAGGCACTGGTCCACCGCTCCTTTGTAAATGAGAATGGTTGGTCGCCCGCAGCCTCCTACGAAAGAATGGAGTACTTGGGTGACGCCGTTTTAGGGCTCGTCATCTCCGATGAGCTCTACAGGCGTTGCCCGGATATGCCAGAAGGCGAATTGACCAAGAGCCGCTCTACTCTCGTCCGCCGCGAAACTCTCTCCCTAGTGGCGCAAAAAACGCACATGGGAGATTATCTTCGTTTAGGAAAAGGCGAAGAGAGCAGCGGTGGCCGCCACAGGGATTCGATACTAGCCGCTGTTTTGGAAGCAGTGGTTGCTGCTGTGTATCTGGACCGTGACTACCAGGAAGCCAAACGGTTCATTCTGGACATCATGGCCGAAGAGCTAGATGCTATATTCAGCATTGGCATAATCGAAGAAAACCCCAAATCCTGCCTCCAAGAATTTGTTCAAGCGCGTGGATCCTCTTCCCCCAGCTATCGCTTAGTTTCCAGCGAAGGGCCTGACCACGGACCGCTGTTCACAGTCGAGGTTTTGATTGAAGGCGAGGTTATGGGTATCGGCCAAGGGGGTAGCAAATCGAGCGCCGAAAGCACGGCGGCGAGGATGGCTATGACCCGGCTGGGCCCGGTAAGCGAGGATTCTGCCAACGGTAGGGCGGAGGAGTAGGACGGCTCACCAATGGCAGATGCCAAACCGGTCGCGTTTTTAAGCTTCGTCAACTCCGACTTCCAACATGAGGAAGGGCGCATAACCCAGTTTCGGGATCGGTTGATCGACGAAGTAAGCATGCACACCGGCAAGGAAATGTCGATTTTCGTGGACCGGGACGATACGTTGTGGAAACAAGCCTGGCTAGAGCATGTTGAAGACGCTACTGACGCACACGCCTTTTTGATTCCGTTTGTAACCCCCAGGTATTTCCGAAGCGAACAGTGCAAAGGCGAAATGGCGGCTTTCGTCGAGCTAGAAAGCCGAGTAAACCGCCATGATCTGGTTTTACCCCTGTATTACGTCCGCTGTCCCTTCTTAGACGACGCTTCCAAGAATACCGGAGAGGATATTATTGAATCCATAGTCAACCGGGAACACCGGTTCGACTGGAGGGAGTTGCGTTTCCAGCCATTCACAACGCCGGAAGTCGGCAAAGCTATGGAAGATTTGGCATTAAGGATTAATGATGCTCTGGATCCTCCCCAGCAGTCCAAATTTGTGCGCATGGCTATGGACCGGGTGGCAGCAATCAGAAAACAGGTCCGACCCGGCAATACACCTCCTTCCCTGCCCCCAACCGTAGAGACCAACTACGTTGTGCCAGAGGATGCAGAGGATGCTGTTGTCGTGGAACCTGGCCCGCGGACCCGCATTGTCGACCCAATGGGCCGGGCCGACCACGTCACCATTTCCGAAGCAATCAGTGCCGCGGATTCCGGTGACCGGATTCTAGTGCGGCCCGGGCTGTACCAAGAGAGCTTGGTCATTGACAAACCGGTAGAAATTATCGGCGATGGAGAGTCGTCCGAGATCGTGGTCCAGTCGCTGGGAGCCAATGCCATTTTGTTCAAAACCACCATGGGCCGGGTGAGCAATTTAACTTTACGCCAGATGCATGGTGGCGAATGGTTCTGTGTGAACGCTACACAAGGGCGGCTATTTTTGGAAGAATGCGATGTGTCAAGCCACGGCTTGGCTTGCGTCGGTATCAACGGTGGCGCCGACCCTAGGCTGCGCCGTAACCGCATCCACCATGGCGAGCAAAGCGGAATTATCGTCTACGATAATGGCCTGGGCACCATTGAAGACAACGATATCTTTTGCAACGGGCTGTCCGGCGTGGAAGTCCGAAACGGTGGCAACCCGGTGCTGAATGGGAACCGCATTTACGAGAACAAAGAGGCCGGTGTTTATATCTACGACCAAGGCCAAGGCAAATTGGAAAACAACGATATTTATCTGAACTGTCGCGCTGGCATGAGGCTTGGCAACTCTGCCCGCCCGGTGTTGCGCCGTAATCGGATCAATAAGAACGGCATTGTCGCCATCTGGGCGCCGCTCAAAGGCGGCGGAGACGTGGAAGAGAATGACCTCCGTGGCAACGCTTACGGGGCCTGGAAAATTTCCGCCGAGAGTGACCCTTTGCTGAGAAGATCGGGCAACCTGGAGTAAAGACCGAAAGGCAAGTCTGAGTTTGTTCCAGATTCAAGGTCCCCTGGTTAATCGGTTGACCAACGGCTACGACAGGCTTTGGTCGACTCGGCGGCCAAAAGTAGGACAGCAATTGTCGGCCTTAGGATAAACCGAATTCCAAATCATTCAAATTAAACTCGGGTTGAGACTCAATGCTAAAGTTTTTCAGACGCAATAAGGAATCGGACCAAAAACACACGGAGGAGGCCGTGAAGGCGACCCGTGATCGTTGGTTTGGCCGAATCTTCGGCCTGCTCCGATCTTCCAAACTTGACGATTCCGTTTGGGAGGAATTGGAGGAGATTCTAATATCGTCGGACCTGGGAGTGGATACCTCACTGAGAATCGTCGAGGAGCTAAAATCCCAATCAAGCCAACAAAAGTTCAACAGCCCTGAAGCGATGTTTGAAAGCCTGAAGGAATCGCTTATTCGCGACCTGAACGATGACTCGGGGACCGCGAGCCAAGAGTGGATCAATGATGGCTGGCTTGATGACGAAGACCGGCCTTCCCCCTACGTAATACTGGTTGTGGGAGTTAATGGCGCTGGCAAAACAACCAGCATCGGCAAGCTGGCCTACCACTTGCAGCAGAACGGGTCAAAAGTGATACTGGGCGCTGCCGACACTTTCCGCGCCGCAGCAGCCGAGCAACTGGAAATCCTGGGGCAGCGAATCGGCGTAGAAGTAATTAGTCATTCCAGCGGTGCGGACCCGGGGGCGGTCGCCTACGATGCCTACCAGGCTGGTAAAGCACGGGGCGCCGATGTGTTGATAATCGACACCGCTGGCCGCCTTCACACCAAATCCAACTTGATGGAAGAACTTAGGAAGATACACCGGGTCCTGAACCGCTTGGAGCCCTCCGCTCCCCACCAAGTGATCCTGACACTTGACGCCACCACCGGCCATAACGGCATGGCCCAGGCAAAGTCATTTAAAGAGGCGGTGGATTGCACCGGAATTTTCCTGGCCAAGCTCGACGGCACAGCTCGCGGGGGAATTGCCCTTGCTATCAAACAGGAACTACAAATGCCAATCCTCTTCATCGGTACCGGAGAGAGTCTGGGAGACCTGGCGCCTTTTGATTCCAGGCAGTTTATCGACTCTCTTCTCGCGCCTGTCTCCTGAACCGTCGCTGCCAGGCCTTCCCCAGCCTGGAATACGGCAGGCGGGCCCCCTGCATGTTGTGTCCGCCCTCACACACATTTTGACCGCCACGCATTCAGTATGCCATGGTTGACGCCCTAATCTGGCTGTTGGCCATTGAGGTACTGGGCCTACTGGCTTTCCCTTTCTGCTTTCTTCTTTTCAGCAGGTTGCCGGACCGAGGAATCACCCTGGCCAAGCCCTTGGCTCTGGTCCTCTTCTCCTATTTGCTGTGGTTGAGCGGACTCACCCATCTCGCCCCAAACACGCGCATTACGGTGATCGTGATTCTAGTCCTGGCAGCGGTGGCCGGAGGTTTAGTGTTCCGGTCGCAGTATCAGCGGATTCTGGCATTCGTCAATGAAGAGTGGCGCACACTTTTCGTGGCCGAGATCATCTTCCTGGGCTTCTTCCTCCTCTGGTTGGGCATCACTTCCGAGACACCGGCCATCACTGGCACCGAAAAACCCATGGACTTCGGCTTCATGAACGCAATCCTGCAGAGCCGCTTCTTCCCGCCGGAAGACCCCTGGCTTTCGGGCCATTCCATCAGCTACTACTACTTCGGCCACTTCATGATGGCATTCCTCGCCAAGGTGACGGCAATCCCTTCGAACGTGGGCTACAACCTGGCCATTTCATTGGTTCCGGCGCTGCTGGCTATTGCGTCTTTCGGCCTGGTGTACAACCTAGTACGGCTTTCCGGTGGTGGACTAAAGTCAGCTTTGGGGTTCGCCCTGGCCGCACCAGCCATGATCATTCTGCTGGGGAACCTGGAAGGCACGATGGAGTTCGTCCATGCCCAAGGTTGGGGCGGGGAAGGTTTTTGGAACTGGGTCGGGATCAAAGGATTGGATGGAGCTTCTGCCAGTTCCGGGGCGCTCCCCGACGATTATTTATGGTGGTGGCGCGGCACCCGGGTAATCGATACATTGGCGGATGGCCAGAGCCTGGACTACACCATCACCGAGTTCCCTGCATTCAGCTTCCTGCTGGGGGACCTCCATCCCCATGTAATGAGTCTTCCTTTCGTGGTGCTCGGCATATCCTTGGGACTTAATTTGTTTCAGTCCAAGAGCCCTCTGGGGCCGGGCTGGCTGATGCGCAATCCGGTGGAAGCTGTTGCCACCGCACTGTTTGTCGGTTCGTTGGCATTTATCAACATCTGGGACCTGCCTACGATGGCGGGCATATTGATTGTCCTGGCGTTGATTAGAAACTACGGGCAACGCGATTGGGACCTACCTCGGGCAGCTTTGAACGGAGCCGCCTTCTTGGTGCCCATCTTGGTACTTGGCATTCTGATGTTCATACCGTTCTACCTCACCTTCGGCGGTCAGGCTTTGGGCATAGTGCCATTGCGCGATGTAAGCACGCGGCCTTTCTTGTTTTTCTTGACCATGGGACTCTTTTCCTTATTGGCGCTGTCCTTCGTTTTGCGGCAATTGCCGGGGTTGGGGCGGCCCACCAGGGAGGACGGTCATTTAGCGGGGCTGGTTTTATCCATAACCCTGGCCCCGTTGGTGGTCTGGGGGATAATAGTTTTATTCTTAACCTGGGTCGACCAGAGTGCCGGGGTCGCCATTGTCGATGTGGCGGGCCGGGCTTTGTGGGTATTGCCGGGGCTGGCCATCGTTGCCGTCGCAACCGTCAGCGCCGCCATTCGTTTGCGCCAAGGAGAGGAAACAGCGGCGACGTTTCCGCTGTTGCTCGTGGCCGTGGCATTTTACCTGCTGGTAGGAGCGGAGCTTTTCTACGTCAATGACAGCTTCGGTGGCGCATTCCGCCGCATGAACACCGTGTTCAAGGTATACTACCAAGCCTGGCTGCTTCTTGGCTTGGCCGGGGCTTACGCTCTATATTACTGGCGGTCTCGAATCAGCAAGTCGGTACCTGACAAAACCGAGTCACCTGAACCTATTAAAATTAACCTCCGTTGGGCCCACTCGGCCGTTCGTTTGGGCAACTGGGCTTGGGCCATGGCCGTGGTGGTGTTGGTGGTGGCCTCCGGATACTACTCGGTGGGGGCCGTCCTGGACCGGACGGGGATTTTGAACCAGCACCATACATTGGAGGACAATACCCTAAACGGCTTGGCATTCCTCCGCACTCAAGATTCCGGAGAATACGCAGCCATAAACTGGCTGAGGGACGATGCTGTCTTTGGACGCATCGTGGAGGCCGTGGGCGACGATTACTCCGAGTATGGCAGGATCTCCTCAAGTACGGGACTGCCAACGATGTTGGGCTGGAAGGGGCACGAGTTGCAATGGAGGGGAACCAGCGCTTTGTTCCACGGCAGGGAAGAAGACGTGGCCCTGATATACGAGAGCGGCGACCCGGAAGAAGTCCGAACTCTGCTTGATCGGTATAAAGTCCGCTACGTATATTTAGGCCAGCGGGAGCGCCGGAATTATGGTGGCGACAACTTGGCGGGATTCGCTGACGTACTGAGAACCGCATTCGAACGAAACAGCGTAATTATCTACGAAGTACTCAACTAAATTTTTAGCAAAACCGGCGTGACCGCCGGAGGAGACGATGACCAAGGGTCCAACTACCGGTAATCGCTTCCCTCTGCGCCTGTTTCGTGGCCTGTGGCCGGGCTTTATTACCTCCAGGCTTAGCTCCAGACGCGCCCGGATTTTCCGGTTGCCGGAGCTTGGGTTGCCGAAACTCGGGTGGTTCGAAGCAGGATTTTTGGTTTTGGTGGCCTTAGCACTGGGAATGCGAATGTGGGAACTGGGTGGTCGGGCCATGCACTATGACGAGGCCATCCACCTCCATTACGCCTGGCGCTTGCTCAACAGCGACGGCGCGGCCGGAGGATTTCCATGGATATTTGGGAAGGACTTCATCCATTCCCCATGGATGCACGGGCCGTTCCAGATCGAGTTCACCGCCATAATATTTCGGTTGTTCGGCGACACCGACTTCACCGCCCGGTTGGGGTACGCCTTGTTTGGCGCTGGATTGGTCGCATTGCCCTACTTCTTACGGGATTACATCGGCAAGACCAGTGCAATTTTGGCGGCTGTGATGTTGACCGTGTCACCAGCAATGCTCTACTTCAGCCGCTTTGGCAGAAACGACATCCTCATGGCCTTCTGGGCCACAGCCCTTTTCATTCTGATGTGGCGATATATGCACGAGGGCAAGCACCGATACCTTTACCTGGCTGCGGTGGTGCTGGCCTTCATGTTCGGCACCAAAGAGACTGCCTACATCGTTACGTTGATTTTTGGCGCATTGGCGTTTCTGTTGGCGCTGCCCCAAATCGTGCCTTGGCTTTTGGGCCTGCAGAGACTTTCCGGAATGGCCGGTCCGGCGGGATTCTTTCTGTTGCTGATTACTCTGTCGTTGCCCCAATGGGTACCAATCGTCAGCCTGGCACAGGATGCGTTCGGGCTCACGCTGGCCAATGCGGACAGCGTCGCTGGCGGCCTTGTCGGGGCTCCTCAATGGGAGGACCCATCGGTGTTGCTGCCCGTTTGGGCTGGTCCTTGGTGGATTCACGGTTTGGCCGGAGCAGCGTCGGCGGTAGTGCTGTTGTGGCTGGTCCGCCGAAGTGGAATGTCGATTCGGTCCCTCGCTGTGGGCTTGGGTGTTCCGTTTTTATCGGTGGCGGCAGCGTGCCTAATTGCTTTTCGACCGATCGAGGACGCTTGGGCTTTGGGAGGCGCACCCATTCTTGACTTGGCCTTGGCTGGCGCACTGGCGGGAGGCGCCGTCGGTACTCTAATGGTGGCCCGGACGCCTTGGGCCAATGGCATATTCCTTCTGGTAATTCCGGCCCAACTGGTATTGGCCTACTCCTTTTTTCTAACCAGCGTCTTTAGCGTAGATTCGGTGGTCAACGGCGTGCTGCCCACAGGAATTTCCGTGGACGCGACGGTCAACGCAGTTCCGGTAAACTACATCGTGGCAGGCGCCCTGTTGTTGGCGGCCCTCAACCTGTCCTTAATCTTGGGTGTCCTTTGGCTGGGAGGACGCTGGCTGATTTTGGCCGGTATTTTTTACCTATGTTGGGTCACCGTCTACACTACAGTTTTCACCAACCTTGCCGGCACGTTTAGCGGAGTCTGGCAGGGAATGGGTTATTGGATCGCTCAGCAGGACGTTGCCAGGGGAAATCAGCCTTGGTATTACTACTTCGTCGGGCTGTCCATATATGAGGTTCTGCCCGTTGTCTTCGGAATAGCCGGGGCTGTTTATTTTCTGAAGAAGTGGGATATCCTGGGACTGGCTCTAACATTCTGGACCGTAGCGACCGTGATAATCTACACGTCGACCAGCGAGAAAATGCCCTGGCTGCTGGTCAACGTCTCCCTCCCATTTATTCTGCTGTCGGCCAAGTATCTAGGCCATGTTTTTGAGCGGATACTGTGGCGCACGGCTTTGGTCAAAGGGCAGGTAATGCTACTGGCGCTTCCTCCATTGACGATTGCGGGCGCTGTATACCTGCTTTACATCTACACCGATTCGACAAGTGAATTCACCGGCGCCCATTGGGTACTGCTCTTCAGCACCATGTCGATGGCGGCAATCACCGCTTATCTGGTGCGTTTGGCCCAGCCACGAAACGGAGGGGCTCTGGTGACCATTGGCCTGGCGGGGATGTTGTTGGCCTTCGGGGTAGTTGCCGCAGTCCGGGCCGCTTATACCTTCGACGATTCCAACAAAGAATTGTTGGTATACGCCCAAGGCAGCAAAGACGTCCCCGAATCATTCGGGAACATTAATAACCAGGTTCTGGCGCAAAATCCAACGGGACAAGCAGTCACGGTGGACTATGACCTTTGGTACCCTTTCAACTGGTATGCCCGGGACGCTCAAAGAAAAGGGTCGTTGAATTTCAGTTGTTTCAAAGAGGAGGGCGAGGACGGTTGGAACGATGGCTGCAAACCTCCTGATGGCGATGCGGGCAAGCAGGCTTTCCTGCTTACGGCGGCCCACAATGGCCGAGACGGCGACATTCTGTCCGGGTTCCAACAGCAAGGGCCGCTAAGAAACCTGCTTTGGTTCTATGAGGAAGCCTACCGCCGGCCGGGGGAGAACCGTCAAGAAGAAGGCTCCCTGTGGGGAAGGAAGGGCCTGCCCAGCGGTAATCAACTGACCAAGGACATTGAGTATTTCAAATCCACGGTCAACAGCAAAGAATCTTGGTTTGACGCCCTCGATTACCTTTTATTTCGAAATCTTTCGGGTGACTGGTACAACTCGGAGTACTACAGCTACCTGACTACGGATGAGCAGGCACCGCCCCAGTGAGGTTTGTGTTGATGTAGATTGCGATGTAGATCGGGTCATGCGCCAACCGCGACTTCAACAAAGGGTGGCCC
>MUCU01000023.1 GCA_002817055.1 SAR202 cluster bacterium Io17-Chloro-G7
CAAGCCGATGTGACATTCCACTGCGACACGGGAAATTATATTTTGCTGATTTTCGGGCGCATCGCCGTGGAACAGGGTGTGGCTTCGGGTCGCTTAAAGATTGAAGGGACTGAAGAACGAGCGGTAGAGTTTAGCACCTGGTTTCAAGGGTTTTAGTCCCATACGCCGAAAAACTTCATTAGATGCAGAGAAAAGAAGCAGAGGAAAATTAACAGAGGTCTTGCCCTCATGACCAAGTTGCTGCTCCACAACGCCACGTTAATTGACGGCACCGGTGCCGACCCACGACCCGGCACCAGCGTCTTGGTGGAAGATGGCTTGATCCGTCAGATAAGACCGGCGGAGAACATCACTCAACCCAGAGATGGCAGGGTGATTGACCCGAACGGCCTGACGTTGATGCCAGGCCTCACCGACGCCCACGTCCACTTCGGCTCGGTGGGCGTAAATGCCGTGTCCGGTTCTCCCAGCGATGACGATAATCTGACCACATATGTCATAAACGTAGTGGAGAACATAGAACTAGCGCTGCAAGAGGGCTTCACCACGGTGCGTGACGCTGGCGGTTTGGACCCCGCCTTCGCTAGGGCCGTGGACCAAGGCGTCATAAAAGGGCCCAGAATTTTGCCCTCGGGCTCTCATCTGTCCCAAACGGGGGGCCATGGCGACCGACGAGACAGGTATGACGAATCCCCGATAATTTCGGTGCCGGGAATCCTGGCCGCCCCAGTGTTGGTGGACGGGGCTGACCAAGTGCGGGCGGCAGCCCGGCAACAGTTAAGGTTGGGTTCAACGCAGGTGAAAGTGATGGCCTCCGGCGGCGTTATGTCACCCATCGACGCATTGGAGAGCGTCCAGTTCACCGTGGAAGAGATGCACGCAGCGGTACATGAGGCCGAGATGTTCGGCAAGTACGTGGTGGCTCACTGCCACACTCCGCCCTCCGTAACCAATGCTCTGGCTGCCGGGGTCAGGTCCATAGAACACGGCAGCATTCTGGACGAAGCCGCCGCTAATAAGATAGTGGCCCAGAACGCTTTCATGATACCCACCCTTCTGGTGATGGAGGCATTGAACCGGTCGGCGGAAGCCGGGGAGATTCCCCACTACGGCCAAATGAAGCTTATATAGGTGCGGACGCAAATGCCCATTAGCGTGCAGTTGGCGGCACACGCTGGCGTGTCACTGGGTTCGGGAACAGACATCTTGGGCGCACGCCAGTCGGGCCGTGGTCAAGAACTGGTCCTAAAGGCCCAGATCATGAGTCCCATGAAGGCAATCGTCAGCGCCACCGCCACCAACGCCCAGCTTTTTCGTATGGAAGACCGCATCGGCAAGGTGTTGGAAGGGATGGACGCCGACCTTATCGCCGTTTCCGGCGACCCCATTGGCGATATGAGTCTGCTGGGCGACGGCGCCAACATCCCGCTGGTGATCAAGGGCGGCCAAGTTGTTAAAGAAGCGCTCTAGCCTGGGCGAGATTGGCGTAACAGGAGTTATGACGTGGCTATCGACGTAAGCGCTCAGTTGCTGATAGACAGGCCAAAGGACGAGGTGGCGGAGTATGCCACGAATCCTAATAACGATCCGCTGTGGGTCAGCGGGATTGTTGAAGCCAAGCTGCTAACCGAGCCGCCGATGGCCCAAGGCGCTCGGGTAGAGCGTTTGGCCTCGTTTTTGGGCAAGCGTATGCAGTACATTTTGGAAGTGGTTGATTGGGAACCCGGATCTCGCGTGGTAATGCATTCCGTCAAGGGTCCATTCCCCATGGACGTTTCCTACGAGTTCGAGGACGCGCCGTCCAAAATGGTGGAGTTGGGTACATTGGTCAAGATCCGGGTTCGAGGTGAAGCCTCCTGGTTTTTCAAGCTGGCCAGCCCTTTACTTGCTCAGATGGTCAAAAAAAGCATTGGAAAGGACCTCAAGAACTTGAAAGCGATGATGGAGCCATCGGGACGCCTGGATAGATAAATCAGCTGATGTCGAATAAAGGGTTTAGTCCCAAACTTTGATTTCGTCCCCCTTTTGATTTCGTTCCCCTTACGAAGGGTGACTACATGGGTCGTTCTCGTCGGCGACTTCAACCTCCCCTAAATCCCCTCCTTCCTAAATCCCCTCCTTCGTAAGGAGGGGACCTGTGCCGGTCAACAACCGCAAATTACCCGGCCTCCTTGTCCCACAAGGCTTCCAAAACGGCTGCCGGAGACATTGGTAGCGCTGACATGCGTACGCCGATGGCGTTGTATATTGCGTTGGCGAGTGCTGGTACGGGAGGGATAATCGACACTTCTCCCACGCCTCTTACCCCGTTGGGATGGCCTGGGTTTGGCACCTCCACCAACTGGGTGTCGATCATGGGCAGGTCGACGCTGACCGGCATGCGGTAGTCCAGCAAGCTGGAGTTGAGCATTCGGCCCTGGTCGTCGAAAAAGTATTCCTCGTTCATTGCCCAACCGATTCCCTGAACTGCGCCCCCCTGCATCTGACCTTCCACGTAGCTGGGGTGGACAGCGGTGCCCGGGTCTTGGATGGCGGTGTAACGAAGGATCTGCGTTTTGCCCGTCTCTGGGTCTACCTCCACGTCCACAATGTGGACGGCAAAGCCAGGGCTTTCGCCGCCCCAGTTTCCGGCGGCGCGGCCCACCACCGGTCCTCCCGTGGTGTTAGACCTAGAGGCGAGGTCTTTGATGGATAGGCGAAGCTCGGGGTCGGACTTATGGAAGAACTCCCCATCGGACCAGTCGACATCGTTTTCAGTGACATCCCAAATTAAGGCAGCCCGTTGCTTAAGTTGCCTAAGTAGGTCGTGGGAGGCCTCGTAGCAAGCCCACCCCGTCTTGTATGTCGCACTGCTTCCGGCGGTGAATGCGGTAAATCCGATGCCATCGGTATCCCCGATGGAAGGGTGGACGTCTGAAACCGGGACACCCAACACCTCAGCCACCTGCATCGCCACCGCTGTCCTGCCGCCAGCCAAATCCGGCGAACCTTCCACTAAGCTGACGGTGCCGTCTTGGTTCAAGTTCACCACAGCGACCGACGGCCCGCTAATGTTGGCGCACACAGCGGCGGCCACTCCCCGTCCTCTGTTGGGGCTTCCCAGCTTGCTCTGATAGTGCGGGTGGTTTTTGGCGGCTTCTAGGGTTTCCATAAACCCGACGCGGCGGAAAGGTAGTCCATTGATCCGGCGAGTGCCTTCCTTCGCGCCGTTGATCAGCCGGAATTCCACTGGGACCATGGACAGTTTCTCGCACAGCTCATCGACCAGGGTTTCTCCGGCGAATCCGGCTGGCGGTCCTCCGGGCGACCGGTACGGAGAGCACTTGGGCTTGTTGACCACAACGTCGTAGGCTTCAACCCGCGTGTTCTTGATGTCGTATACGCCAAATATCGTTGCGACCGCCAGGTTTATCGGTGCGCCGGGGAAAGCGCCAGCCTCGTAGACCATCGTAGCTTCGGCGGCACTAATGCGACCATCTTTGGTTGCGCCAATCTTGGCGTGGATATGGGCACCGGAGGTCGGTCCGGTACCCTCAAACTCCTCGGCCCGGCTCAGGGCTATTTTGACGGGACGGCCCGCTTTCTTGGAGAGCAATGCGACTACGGGTTCAACGAAGACATGTAGTTTGCCACCGAAGCCACCGCCCACCTCCATGGGGACTACCCTAATCTGGGAGATGGGCACATCCAACACCAATGCCGTAAGGTCGCGCATTGAGAAGTGTCCTTGAGAGCTATCCCAGATGGTAATTCTCCCGTCCCGGTCCCATCGGGCTGTAGCGGTATGAGGCTCAATGTAGCCCTGATGCACCGACTCGGTGTGGAAGTCGCGTTCCACTATGACATCCGCTTCGGCAAATCCCTGTTCCGTATCGCCGGTCTCTAGACCAAAGTGGCTGGCTAGATTGGAAGGTGCTGCATCTTCGTCGTCATCCCGCAAGCCGCCGGGACGAAAAAACACCCCTTCCGAGGTGTACAACTTGGGGTGAAGAATCGGAGCGCCGGCCTCCATGGCTTCTTTGCCATCGAGGACCGCGGGCAAAACCTCAAAGTCCACCTGAATCAACGCCAGCGCCTGCTCGGCAATGTGGATGCTATCGGCAGCCACGGCGGCAATAGCGTGGCCTTTGTAGAGGGCTTTGTCGGCGGCCAGGACGTTGTTACTAAGGAACCTGGGATTCAGCGCCGCACCTTCGGCCACATCCACGGGCCTCCCGGACAGCACGGGTAGATCGGCGGAAGTTACAACAGCCTTTACGCCTGGCATAGCTAGGGCCCGGCTGACGTCGATTGACTTTATGAGGGCGTGGGCATGAGGGCTGCGCAGAATCTTGGCGTGCAATAGTCCGGCCATGTTGATATCTGCGCCGTATTTTGCTTGTCCGGTGACCTTGTCCAACCCGTCATGGCGAATTGGTCGGGTGCCCAGAACTTTATAAGTCTTTGCCACGTAATTGTTTGCCGCTTCCGTGGTGCTCATGGACTGCCTCACATAAAGTCGATACCTACAAAGTGAACGCTAAAGGTTGAATGCCGGAAAATCAGGCGTCTCCGAAAATCCCAGGGCCGCCAGAGTCAGCTTCGAATCTAACGGTGCGTTTCTGGTTTTTGCATATTTGTGCATTCCATCATATTTCTATCCGCTGTATTAAAAGACAGCGGCAGACCGAAACCGCTGGCAGTAATCAATTATATCCTTGTCCTCGCCATACGGTTCCGCAATTCCCTAACACCCTGAATTTCAACCCCCGCCGCCAGCGGATTACCAGCTTGCGTCCGTCACGCTGGCCCTTCACCCGCTCTCGCTAAATCAGCCATTTTCTCCATTATGAGTATTGCAAACCTGCTGCCAGGTGTGTCCTTCTCGGGACAATAATTCGTCGCTGGCTGCTGGCCCAGATGAGCCGGGTTCGTATTCTTCCGGCGATGGCATCGTAGAGTGCCCCCGCTCCCGTAGCAGTGGCTCGACTATCCGCCAAGCTTCTTCGATGTGGTCGCTGCGGATGAACAAAGAAGCGTCGCCTTCAAGGGAGTCCTGTAGCAGCCGCTCGTATGCCTCGGGAATAGCTTGGTCACCAAAAGCCGAGTCGTAATGAAAGGCCATGTCTTTCACACCCATGACCATGCCTTGGTCCGGGACTTTGACCCCGAATTGAAGGTGGACGCCCTCGTCGGGTTGGAGACAGAGGGAGAGGATATTGGGTCCAAGTTCCTCGTTGTTGGCGCTGGAAAACAGCATGTGGTATGGACGCCTGAACTGGATCACAATCTCGGTCGACTTCCCCGCCATTGCCTTTCCCGTGCGCAGGTAGAAAGGCACACCCTGCCAACGCCAGTTATCTATGTAGAGCCTCAGCGCTGCGTAGGTTGGGGTGGACGAGCCCGGCGCCACACCGTTTTCGTCCCGGTACCCTCGATATTGTCCAAGAGTTGTGTTCAACGCCGCTTCTTCCGGGGACCACCCTCGTATTGCCCGGAGTATTTGCACCTTGTGGTTACGCAGGGAGTCGGCATCCAAGGTGCTCGGCGGCTCCATAGCGACCATAGTTAGCAACTGGAGCAGGTGGTTTTGCACCATGTCGCGCACCACACCAGATTGGTCGTAATACCCGGCCCGGTCTCCCACAGAGACCGTTTCCGCAGCGGTAATCTGGACGTTGTCCACGTGTTCGCGGTTCCACAGGGGTTCAAATATACGATTGCCAAAACGGAACACCAAGATATTTTGCACCGTCTCTTTGCCAAGGTAATGGTCTATTCGGTACACCTGTTCTTCGCTGAAGACCTCATGTACGGCACGGTTCAACAATTGGGCAGACGGTAAGTCATGTCCGAACGGTTTCTCGATTACTACCCTGCGCCACCCCCCTTCCTCTTTCCCAAGGCCAGAACTCCCCAGGTTGGTCACGACGTTCCCAAAGAACCGGGGGGCGACCGATAGATAATATAGCCGGTTGGCATTGGGATTTCCTTCGGTGCCTTCAAGGTTTTGCTTGAGCCGAACATAATCTTCCGGGGAGTCTAGGTCGCCTCGCACATAGGAGATTTTTTTTGCGAAGGCGGCCCACTCATCGGCCCGCAACGCCAACTGGCTAAATTCCCGGACGCTGTCACCCAAAGAATCCCTGAAGCGGTCGTCGGAAAACTGTTGGCGGGCGAAGGCGACAATGTGAAATGGCCGGGGCAAGCGCCCTTTGCAGGCCAGTTGGAACAGTGCCGGAATCAGTTTCCGCCGGGTTAGGTCGCCCGTAGCCCCGAAAATGACGATGGTGGTTGGCTCGCCAGCCATCACTCCTTACTCCCTTCGGCTTGGGTCTGAGCCTGCCCAGAGCCTTTCGAAGGAGCCGGTCGTACCGCATGTCCTCCGAATTGGTTGCGCAAGGCAGCCAGCATTTTGGCTCCGAACGGGCCGTCTTGGCGGGACCGGAAGCGTTGCTGCAACGATAGCGTAATGACCGGAGCGGGCACCGCCAAGTCAATAGACTCTTGGACCGTCCAGCGGCCCTCGCCCGAATCGTCTACGTAGGCTTCCAGGTTATCAAGCTTGGGGTCTTCCTCCAGCGCAGCAGCGGCCAGGTCCAGCAACCAGGAGCGGACCACACTGCCGTAGCGCCAACCTTGGGCAATTTGCCCCAGGTCCAAATTGAACTCCTTCTTGGCCTCCATAATCTCGAAGCCCTCGGCGTAAGCCTGCATAATGCCATACTCAACGCCGTTATGGATCATCTTCACAAAGTGTCCGGCGCCGGAGGCCCCCACATGGCTAAGCCCCTTATCTTGGCTGGGCGCCAGCGTCTGGAAGATGGGTTCCAAACGCTCATAAACATGTTTTTTTCCACCGATCATCAGGGCGTAGCCTTCGGCCAGTCCCCAGATACCGCCGCTGGTGCCCACGTCCATGAAATCGATGGCGTGACCAGCCAGAGTCTCCGCTCGGCGCATGCTGTCTTTGTAATTGGAGTTGCCGCCATCGAGAATGGTGTCTCCGGCGGATAAAATAGGGATTAAGTTTTCGATCGTATCTTCAATTGGTCGGCCGTCCGGCAACATAATCCATACGGCCCGGGGTTGGGACAACTGCCCTACCAAGTTCTCTAAGGAGGATGAGGCCACGGCGCCTTGGGCCTGGCTGGCAGTCACTGCTTCGGCGCTTCGGTCATAGGTCACCACTCGGTGTCCACCATTCAGTAACCGTTGCACCATGTTGCCGCCCATACGGCCCAAGCCGATCATGCCGATTTCCATGATGATGATCACTCCTGTATCGTTAATTCGTCCAATAATTTATAAGCCTAAATGTGGCCTATGGTCGAAGTTTGCTGACTGTCGTTACAACCTTTGCCGTAAAAGAATTCCACCGAAAGGCGCTTAAAAGTCTCGTTTTCCGCCAAAACGCTGGCCATATTGAGCAACTTAAATCTTGCTCCGTCCTGCCTGACGAGTGGAATAACTGTTTAGTGCGACCTTTGGTTGTGCTCTGCGATCCTTTCTTTGACCACACCAAGCAACTTTTCAGGCTCGTGGACCATCCAGGTATGTTCCAACATTTGGTTGGTATGCTCCCCGTAGGGCCCACGTTGGCTAATTCGCAGTTTCCCCAGTTAGTCGACTTCTTCGACCATTTTGCGCACACCTTCCGCATGGTCGGGACCCAGGTCGATCCGCACGGCCCGGCGACCGGAGGCCCTTAATGCTTGGAGGTCGCCTGCGGCCTGCCCGTCCGCCAGAACGCCAAATGTGTACGGAGCGCCCGGTATGGCCACGTCTTGTTGGTGATCCGCTGTCAGTTGCAGAAACAGACCTGACCCGGGACCGCCCTTATGCAATTGGCCTGTGGAGTGCAGGAAGCGGGGACCGTAACCCATGGTCGTGGCGATGCCGTGCTTCTCTATCACCTTGCGGCGCAGGGCGTCCAAAGCTTGGTCGACTTCAGGCGTCTGCCGAACGTAGGCCATGATGGCCAAATAATCGCCAATTTTAGACTCGGCCAAAAGAGAGCCTAGTGAATGCGAATCCTGCCCCGAGCCTTGCGTAAAGTCAGGGAGGTTTCCTGAGGTTTCGAACTGGCTCAGCACGCTTTCGGTCATGTCCTTGGCCGCCTGGACGTTTGGCTGGTCGAACGGATTGATTCCAAGATAGGAGCCAGCTATAGCCGTCGCCAGTTCCCAGCGGAAGAACTCGGCCCCGAGGTCGTACTTGTCCCGCAGGTCCAAACGCACCACGGGTTGCCCAGCCGATTCGATGGCTTGAACGGCTTCGTCCATTTCAGCGTTTTCATCGCCATCCATACGCAAGTAAACAAAAAGGCGGTCAACGCCGTAATTACTTGGAGACGACATAGGCTCTCCGGCCACCGGAACAATGCCCAAGCCCTCCTTGCCGGTGCTCTCGGCGATGAGTTGTTCGGCCCACAGCCCAAAGCTGCTGATGGAGAGAGACGTGACCAGAGTGAGCTTGTCCCGACCCTGCTGGGCCAGGACGCCCATCACCGCCCCCAGCCAAGCGCCCGGGTTTTCGTGGGCTGGGACACAGGACGCAGTCCCTTCTCGCATACAATCGGCCCGGTCAAGCAACTTTAGGACGTCGAGGCCCATCAGAGCAACCGGCACCATGCCGAAGTAGGACAGCACCGAATAGCGTCCACCTATTTCAGGAGGGTTAGATAACACCCGCCGGAACCCTTGATCTTCGGCCAACTTTTCCAACACCGTTCCGTGGTCGGTGATTGCGACGAAATGCTGACCAGCCCTTTCCTTTCCAACGGATCCCTCCACCATGTCCCTGAAATAGGCGTAAAACATGTTTGGTTCGGTAGTAGAGCCAGATTTGGAGCAAACCAAGAAGAGAGTGTGGACGGGGTCTATGGCTTCGGCTACGGACTGCACCCACGCGGGCACTGTCGAGTCCAGCACGATGAGTTCTGGATAACCGGGAGCGCTGGAGAAAGTCTGACGCAAGACTTCCGGCCCTAAGCTGCTGCCGCCCATGCCAAGTAGTACAACATGTCGGAAGCCAGCCTCCCGAACTTCTCTAGCGAATGCCTCTATGACGGGGGCTTGTTCGCACATTATGTCGAGAACCGTGAGCCAACCCAAACGGTTTTTAATCTCCGTGGGGCCCTCTTTCCACACGGTATGGTCCCCGCTCCAAACTCGGGAAATCACTTGGCTCCGTTGCAGGTCGGCTAATGCGGATTCCACATCCGGCAGGTAGTCTCCCAGGCTGACGCCGGGGTGCTCGTGCTCCCGGGCCAGCAGACGCGATTTTTTGTCTTCGATGTTGGCCATCAATTTCTCGAAGGACTCGACGAAGCCTTTCAAGCCGTCGTTCAGAAGCCCGTCGGTCACCCGGTCGAGGTCGATTCCGGCTCGGGCCAAAGCCTCCACCAAAGCATCCATGGTACGTTGGGCTTCTTCTACCTCTTGGTCCAGACTGTTAACGGCGCTGCCGTGATTTACAAAAGCCGAGAGCGTAGCTGGTGGCACTGTGTTGACGGTGTCGGGGCCAATCAGCGAATCCAGGTATAAAACGTCACTGTAGGCCGGGTTCTTGGTGCCTGTGCTGGCCCACAAAATCCGTTGGACCCGCGCGCCTCTGTCCCGTAAGGCTGTGAAGGCGGCATCGGCGAATATTGTTTGGAAGTCCCGGTAAGCCAGCTTGGCATTGGCGATTGCCGCTTTGCCCAAGAGTTCTTTCAGGTCATTGGCCCCGTTCCGAATAGAATTCTCTAGCAATGCGTCGATGGTGGAGTCCAACCGGCTTACGAAGAAAGAGGCTACCGAGGCCACCTTGCTGACGTCTCCGCCCGATTTGGCCAGGTCTTCCAGACCGCTTATGTAGGCGGTTGCTACTTGCCGGTAGGTATCACGGGAGAAGATCAAGGTAATATTCACGTTGATGCCCCGACCGATGAGACTCCGGATAGCTGGAATGCCTTCGGATGTGGCTGGCACCTTGACCATCACGTTCGGTCGGTCGAGGGCGGCGAAAAGTCTCTCGGCTTCGGCAATAGTTCCCTGGGCATCGTGGGCCAGAGTAGGACTTACCTCCAGCGAGGCGTAGCCGTCATCTCCTCCTGTCCGGTCGAAAGTGGGCCGAAGAAGGTCAGCGGCAGCGCGAATATCTTCGATAGCAAAAGCTTCGAACACCTCTTCGGGGCTCTTTGGCTCTTTGGCCATACCGAGGAGCGCCTTATCGTAGTCGGTGCTCCCGGCGATGGCCTTCTCGAAGATGGTGGGGTTGGAAGTAACGCCGCTAACTCCAAGCTTGATCAGCGCCGACAATTCTCCGGATTTAATCAAACCGCGGCGGATATTGTCGTACCAGATTGATTGCCCCAAGCACCGGACTTCTTGAATGGAATTCGTCATGCCACTCCTTTCTTGACGGAGCTACCTGGCCCTGTGACGCACATCTTTCGGTGTCTGCTAACTTGACGGGGCTACCTTATTCAGTCCCACGACTGCGGGGTCACCCATTGATCCGTTTTACTAACGCTTCCGATTCTTCCGCCATTCGCTGGGGCGTCAGTCCGAACTTCTCATACAAGAAGGTGGCGGGAGCAGATGCTCCGAAGTGAGGAATTCCCAAAGCAACTCCTTCCAAGCCGACATACCGCTCCCATCCCATTGTTGTAGCCGCTTCTACAGAAACCCGTGCCCCGACATTTGCTGGCAAAACGCTTTCCCGATAATCGGGCGGTTGTGCGTCGAACAATTTCCAGGAAGGCAGTGATACAACCCTTGCTTTAATGCCCTTTTCCTCGAGAATCTTCCCTGCTTCCAAAGCAATGTGCACCTCGGAGCCGGTGCCTATGATTACGGCGTCCGGTTTAGCGGACTTAATTGGGCTCTCCTAAAGGACGAAACCTCTCCTCTGGACTCCGGTGGCCTCTTGATAGAATGCACGGTCAAGTACCGGAAGATCCTGACGCCTCATGACCAGCACTGTCGGCCCATTCCGACGCTCCATGGCAACCTTCCACGCTTCCACGGTCTCGGTGGCGTCGGCGGGTCGTAGCACCACAACATTGGGAATTGCGCGTAGGCTCAATAGCTGCTCAATGGGTTGGTGGGTCGGCCCGTCTTCCCCCAAGCCAATGGAATCATGGGTGAATATGTACACGACGCGGATACCCATCAATGCGGCCAGGCGGATGGGCGGGCGAATGTGATCGGAGAAAATCAGAAAGGTTGCGGTGTAGGGAATGGCGCCGCCATCGAGCGCCATCCCGTTGGCTATGGCCCCCATGCGTGTTCACGCACGCCGAAGTGCATATTGTGGCCGCAGTACTCCTCGAAACCGTAGTTGCCGTGATCCTTCAGCAGCGTCTTGGTGGACGGGGCCAAGTCGGCCGAGCCGCCGGTAAATGAATGAACCCGGTCGACAATGGCGTTCATTACCCTCCCCGAAGCCTCACGCGTGGCTATTGGCTTGTCGTCAGCGCTGAATGGGCAGGCTAGGTCTTGGTCCCAGCCTTGGGGCAGGTCCCCCGCCAGTGCTTCATCAAGCTGGACGGCCTCTGCGGGATATTCTTCTCTATAATAATCTAGTCGGGTCTGCCATTCCTGCTGGTTGCCGAGGCCTCGATCCACGGCTTGCCGGAAGTGAGCTTGGGCTTCTTCGGGGACGGTAAACGGGTCTTGATAGGGCCAGCCAAGCTGGTTCTTAGTCAGGGTTATTTCATCTTGACCTAAGGGTTCGCCGTGGGCCGAGGCGGCGCCAGCTTTATTAGGGCTGCCAAAACCAATAATAGTTCGGCAAATTATAAGTGTGGGGTGAGTGGTCTCTGCCTGAGCCATGCGAATGGCCGAATCCACGACATTAGGGTCCATACCGTCGACGGGACCGATGATATGCCAGCCATAGGCTTGGAACCGTTGGGCCACGTTCTCGGCGAAAGCGATGTCGGTGTTCCCTTCGATGGATATGTCGTTGTCATCGTATAGGTAGATCAGCTTGCCCAGGCGCAACGTCCCGGCCAGGGATGCCGCCTCGGAAGCCACGCCCTCCTGCAGGTCGCCGTCGGATACGATGGCGTAGGTACGGTGGTCGATGATTTCGTGTCCGGGGCGGTTGTAGTGGTTTGCCAGCCATTGTTCGGCGATAGCCATGCCGACCCCATGAGCAAAGCCTTGGCCCAAGGGGCCGGTAGTCACCTCCACACCCGGAGTCAATCCGTATTCGGGGTGGCCGGGCGTTTTACTGCTCCACTGCCTGAATTGCTTCAACTCTTCCATTGGCAGGTCGTATCCCGTGAGGTGGAGCAAGGAGTACAACAATGCGGAGGCGTGGCCAGGTGAAAGTATGAACCGGTCCCAAAGCACATAAGCCAGAGCCGCAGCGCCCATTGGGGTGCCGGGGTGCCCAGAGTTGGCTTTTTCTACTGTGTGCACCGCCAGGAACCGGATAGTGTTGACGCAGAGTTGGTCAAGCTTCGGAACGGCCATTTTCAACTCCATTGCGGTGACGGATGGCACCTTGCTTCTGCTAGCCTCGAGTCAGGCTTTAGTTACGTGGGCAGTCTTGCCAACGTGCCGTGGCAGGCTGCCAGACAGCCACGGAGGAAGCTCCGTCACTCCTTGGCGCGCGAGTATAAGATAGCTTCAAGTCAGGCGTAGGACCTACCTATGTCTAATCTTAATCGCCTTTGTATCCCCGGCTTCCTTCCGTTTTCTCCAAGAACTGGCGGATCATCAATGCGGCCGTCGCTCCTTCGCCTACGGCGCTGGCGACCTGCTTGGTGCTGCCACCACGGACGTCTCCGGCGGCAAAGACGCCTTCGATACTGGTCTCCAACGTAGGGCTCGTCTTGATAAACCCCCACTGGTCTAATTCGATAGCCCCGCGAAGGAAATCGACGTTGGGGTCCAAGCCTATAAAGATAAAAACAGCTCCCGGAGTCAACTCCTCGGTTTTCCCTGTCCCAACGTCCTTGACCACCAATGAACTCAGCTTGCCATTGCCCTTGAACTCCTCCACCGCGGTGTTTAGCCTTACCGACATTAGCGGATGGCTGGCCGCTTTTTCCCTGAGAACCTGACTGGCGCCCAGCTGGTCACGCACTTCCAACACTGTGACACTTTTAGCAAATTTAGTGAGGAACAGACCCTCTTCAACTCCGCTGTTGCCACCACCGACGACAACCATATCCTGGCCTTTATAAAATGGGCCATCACAGGTGGCGCAGAAATGGATTCCGGCGCCAATAAAGTCCTCTTCGCCGGGGACGTTTAGCCTCCGGTACCTGCTGCCCGTGGTTAGGAGCATAGCTCTGGAGCAATATTCGTCTCCGGCTTCGGTAGTGATCATCCGGTAGCCGTCTTTCGCCATGATGCTAGTCACCGCTTGGGCCGGAAGAATCTCAACTTCAAAGCGTTCGGCTTGGGCTCGCATTTGATCGGCTAGATCAGCGCCCGAAACACCGGCGGCGAACCCAGGATAGTTTTCTATCATCTCCGTAGTCCCTGCCTGTCCACCCACGCCGCTACGTTCGATGATCAGCGTCTCAATACCTTCCCGGGCGGCATAAATCGCCGCAGTCAACCCGGCGGGGCCCCACCGACGATAATCAGATCGTAAAACTCCCGATTGGCTTTGGGACTTATGCCTAGCTTGGCGGCCAACTCGGCGTTGCTGGGCTCGACGAGGATGGAGCCGTCCTCAAACAGTATGGTTGGGATGATTTGTCGACCATTGTTGGCCTGCTGGACGTATGTCCTACCCTCGTCATCCTGGTCGATGTCCACCCAGCTGTAAGGAACACGCTGCTCGCCGAGGAACTGCTTGGCGCGTTTGCAGTCCGGGCACCAAGGGGCTCCGTATACCGTAATGTTTGAATCGGGCATCGGAATACCTCCAACGATTAGGTTTATTTAATTTGTAGCTGGTCGGCAATACACCCATACTGGTGAAGGGTCAACCAAGCCGACTGCCCCCGAGTAATTAGACGCATCTCAAAGTCGAAAGATTCCGCCATTTTGTTGCAGCACCTCGGATTCATAACGGGATTCTGTCCGCATCGCATCCTCGAGTCTCCGGTACCGCATTCCAGCGGATAGAAACTAAGTAAAACATGATTCGTTAAAAAAATCGGTGATTGAATCAAACTAAAGGCTATATACCAACGGCTCGCAAGAAGAATCAGTTCTTGCCTCTAGTAAGTTTTTTCCTGTGCTTTAAGCTGGTCTGAGAATGGACAAAAAATGCGGCAGCAATGCCAGGTCTCGTTGGAATACATTGGTTAGGGGAGAGGCCCGGAACATGCGCCAATGTTAAGCCACCAACACCACTACCTTAGATCGGTAGGTTGAACCAATTCCTGTGGCGGACCAGCTAGTACATGATCCAGTTATATTTGACTACCAATTTGATGCCCCCCATCCTAACCTTCCCCCGAAATGGGGGAAGGGACTCTAACTCTCCCCCGTGAAGGGGGAGAGTTAGAGTGGGGGTAAACTCGTATTCCTCAGTTTCATATAGAACTAGTACTTGTAAGTATCCCAGGGCATAGCGGGTCCCGTATTGCGGATCCGGTATTGCGAGTAACAATATACGGCACGGAGGGGCTATTGGTATAGACGGGTAACCCCTACGGGCTATTTATTTACTCGACCTGTGACGCCGACATTAATGCGGCAAGACCAAGAGCAGGCACTTCTCTAGTTATGTCACCTATATTTGGTCTTGGGACGGTATAATAGTTGAAAACGCGTTTGCCTCAGTGACCATTGGCGCCTCTTCCGGTAATACCTCTGATGACATTTCTGGCATTGTTTCCCGCTCTGGAAGTTCGCCTGGCATATCTTCTGTAAACTCGCACGTCAACTCGTCTGGCGACCCATTGAGTGGTAAAACCTTGAGAAACCTCTGGAGATCGGGCCCCTCAAGCGTCTCATCGTCGAGGAGGCGTTTGGCCATTGCCGTAAGTTTTGTCCTATTGGCCTTAAGTATCTCGGTTGCTAGATCCCTCGCCTTGCACAGAAAGCCGTCGATTTCAGCGTCGATCCTCGCCGCAACCTCATCACTGTAGTTGGGTCCTTGAGCCAGTTCTTTGCCCAGAAAAACCAGGTCCTGACTGGCGCCGAAGGTCCGAGGCCCCAGCCCGTCACTCATACCGTATTCGGTGACCATCTTTCGTGCTATCGCACTAGCGTTTTGTAGGTCGTTGGATGCGCCAGTGGTAATATCCCCTAACGCTATGCCTTCCGCAGTCTGTCCTCCCATCATCACCGCCAGCATGGCCTCGAACTGAGCTTTGGACCACAGGGCTCGATCTTCTTCGGGAATCATGCGCGTGTATCCGCCAGCCGCTCCGTGGGCTACTATCGTTACCTTGTGCACCGGGTCTGCCTGCGGTATGGCTGCGGCGACGAGGGCATGACCAGCTTCATGGTAGGCAACAATCTCTCTTTCTCTTTCACTAATTTGCCTGCTCCTACGTGCGGGTCCGACCGTCACCCGGTCAATGGCTTCTTCTAGGTCCAGAAGCGTGATCTCGCCCCTATCCTGCCTGGCCGTCAGTATTGCAGCCTCGTTAACCAGGTTCGCCAAATCCGCGCCGCTGAAGCCGTGGGTCTGCCTGGCCAAAGCTTGCAGGTCCACATCTTGAACGAGCGGTTTCCCTCGCATATGCACGCCGAGAATCGCCTCCCGGCCAATGATGTCGGGGAGACCAACCATAACTCGCCGGTCGAACCGTCCCGGCCGCAACAAAGCAGGGTCCAGAACATCAGCCCTGTTGGTGGCGGCGATGATAATAACGTTGGTTCGCTCATCAAAGCCGTCCATTTGTACCAGTATCTGGTTCAGGGTTTGCTCTCGCTCATCGTTGCCACCGCCGATGCCAGCGCCTCTGTGCCTGCCTACAGCATCGATCTCGTCGATAAACACGATGGCGGGTTGGTTCTTCTTGGCCTGTTCGAACAGGTCCCGAACCCGGCTGGCGCCGACGCCCACAAACATTTCCACGAACTCGCTGCCGCTGATGGAAAAAAATGAGACCCCAGACTCGCCAGCGACTGCCCGGCCCAAGAGGGTCTTACCCGTGCCGGGGGGGCCGATCAGCAGCACTCCCCTGGGTATTTTGGCTCCCAGTTTGGCGAATTTCTGCGGGTGCTTGAGAAACTCGACGACTTCGGCAAGCTCCTGTTTGGCTTCATCCACCCCTGCTACGTCATCGAAGTTCACGGAAGGCTTGTCTATGACCATTCGCGCTTTGCTTTTGCCGATATTCATCACCTGGCCCATGCCACCGCGGGCCCGGCTCATCATCCAGACAATCAACCCGCCGAAGATAATCAAGGGCAACAGCGAGAGGAATATGCCGACAAGGCTGCGGCTTTCCTGCATCACTTCGATTTTCACACCGTCGCCACCGGTGGCGATCTCACGTTCAGCCAGCAGCTCCAAAAGGCTGACGCTGCTTTCCTTGCGGGAGCTAAATGTTTGACCATCGGTGCCGGTAACAATCAATTTGTCTCCACGCACTTCTATACCGGCCACTCGTCCGTTCTCAGCCATCCGGAATACCTCACTGATCTCCAGGTCCAATGTCCCGGAAGGCCTTGGAAAGAAAATCGCAGCAAGCAACAAAAGCGCCCCGCCGATCAAGATCCATCGCATGCGGTTTCCGCCTCGTATTTGGTTCATAGTTTTTTCATCTCCGGTTCGACCGCAACATACTGACTTATGGATCAGATCAATGACAATAAATAATACGTTTCAACCATGACCGGTGTATTCAAAGTCTTAACCATGGGTCACCAACGTGTCTGTCTTAGAACTCTATGCCTGGACAACTTGGGCGGATTACATCCTACCCAAGGAACATAATCGCCAACGTTCAAGAGAATTACTCATCCCTTTAAGGATCATACCGGGCGATGGCATCCGGTCGATAGAACATCGGGGCCAGAAATGTTCAGGGCAGTTCGCAACCAATAGGATGTAGCTTGATTGGCTAGGATTCTTGTTGATTCCAGGTCCCGTAACCCTAAAACGCTCAGGGGAAAGCCTGAAATAAGAAAAAGATTATACGACCGCAGCATCTACAGCCCTAGGTCAGATCAGACCGGCGTCCATCCCCGAAGAACATTGGCGCCGCATGATATAGGTCTTTCCCCGGTGTTTTTGGGTTCTTCCATAAAAATAGCAAGAGAAATAACAAGCTCGACCAATAATCGGCTAAAAGAACGGACCGCAACCGATGGGGTACTGGGCGGCATCATATGTAGTGGGATTATGCGGGTTGAGGCAAATTCGGCAACTAGGGCGTCTGGATATCCCGGAAACCCGCCGGAGGATAATCTATGACCACGCTTGCTCAAAAATTTCAGGATAAATCCGTGCTAAGCACGCGGTCTATGCTCTGGCTGGCGGCTATAGCCACCCTGGTTACGCTGCTGGTGTTGTTGACCAAAGCCGTAGCGGACAACCCGGAGGCGTCCCAAGACATAGGGGTGAAGGACTGGATCACAGGTTGGGACTTGCCGGGCCTGTACTCACTCTTCTCATCAGTTTCCGCAGTTACCCACACCCAAGTAGGAATGGGTTATGGCGCCCTGGCAGTAATATTCCTACTGTTGCTGGGAAAGACCCGGCCCGCGATTGTGTTCGCGGCCGTTGGCGTGAGCATTGCCGTCGTGGCTCTTGGCGCTGATCACAACCTTGGTGTCATCGTCGGCCGGGGGAGACCCTTAGACCCAACACACAACGCTTTCCCCAGCGGACATACCTATGGCACTACGGTGTTCTTTTCCTTTTTAGGTTTCTTGGCGTTTTACTACCGTTTGAAACCCAAGATACTGATCCTAATGTTGGTGACCTTTGCGGCAATAATTGTATCGGTCGGCTTGGGGCGAATCTATATTCAGGCCCACTTTCCCAGCGACGTAGCCGGTGGATATTTGATGGCCGGCATCTCACTGCTGATCATCATCCCGGTTTTTGTCTGGTTGCGGAGCTCCGGTTGGCCGACAACCCGGCGACTCAAGGAAGACTCTGCGGTGGTCGCTTGCGATAGTTGCATGGTAGCAAGCTCCATTGCCAGCGTGGTGGTCTAATACCAACTCCGGATAAACAGTGCGTGGAGGGCGTATGTGGATGCAAGGGAAGTATGTGTAGGATTAAGGGAGGATAGCTAAGAGGTGAGGG
>MUCU01000024.1 GCA_002817055.1 SAR202 cluster bacterium Io17-Chloro-G7
ATTTGCTCTTTGGTAGCTGCGCCGTAGTTGGCAACCGACAGCTTAATTTGGGCTGGACTATAGGTATAAACGGGGATTCCCTGGCTGGCTGCGCCGATTAGCACGACGGCTTGGGCTTGGCCCACTGCAATCGCCGGGCCAATAAACTGGCGTTCGCCTTTCCCAACGAAAGGCTGTTCAACGGCAATGGCGGAGGGATTGAAAATGGAAATCATGTTGAGTATGTGAGTATGCAGTTGGTACAGCCGGTATTCTATCGGCATGGTAGAAGGAAGAGAAATCACGCCGTAGTCCTCGGCGGCTGCTTGGGGACCTGCTGCTTGGGGAGATGAAGAGACCAACGCATACCCCATGTGCTGCGTTCCGGGGTCAATCCCAAGTACTAGCATGGCCCCCACTCCCCGCTTTTATCGACTGAATAGCTAGTACTGCATCTAAAACAGATTGGAGGATGCGCACCTACCCCCTCTTAATCTCCCCCTTCGAAAGGGGGATAAATCCAACCTTTTCTCAGTTTGCATATGAGATAGCGCGATTGGATTATTATCCAACATAAACTGGACGGAATAAATAGTCTCAGCTGTCCTGTGTTAAGACGACACCTGGTATTTTTCGAGAACTTCCTGAGGGAAATCGGCGTTGGTGTACGCCTTTTGAATGTCGTCCAAGTCCTCCAGACTGTCCAGCAGTTTTAAGGTCTGCTCCGCTGCGGAATCTTCCAGGGTGATGGTGGCTTTGGGCACCATGGAAACTTCTGCGGATTCCGGCTTGACGCCCTCGGCTTCCAGCGTGCTCCGTATCTCTAAGAGCAGTTCGGGAGCGGTGAATATTTCCAAAACACCGTCTTCCAAATTAACGTCTTCGGCGCCAGCATCAATGGCCAGCAAGCCCAACTCCTCACCCTTCTCTTCGTCGGGCATCTCGACGGTTATAAGGCCCCGAGACTCGAAGTTCCAGGCTACACAACCGCTCTCCCCAAGATTTCCGCCGCACTTAGTAAATGTGGAGCGCACATCGGCAGCGGTGCGGTTGCGATTCGGGGTCAAGGCCTGAAGGAGGATAGCTCCCCCGCCTGGGCCATAGCCTTCGTAGATAATCTCCTCCAGGTCTTCGGCCCCTTCTCCACCGCCGCTGGCTCGTTTGATAGCCCGGAGAATGTTTTCTTGGGGCATGTTGTTGTTCTTGGCTTTTTCCACGGCCAAACGCAACCGGAAGTTCATATCGACGTCGCCGCCCCCGCCCTCTCTAACTGCCAGTGCGATATCCCGGCTGAGCTTAGTGAACATCGCGCCTCTTTTGGCGTCGGCTATTCCTTTTTGGTGTTTTATGGTTGACCATTTAGAGTGACCCGACATTTGGGCGCCTCCTGTTACGGGGTTGTATTAATTTCAGCAATTATTCAGAGCTAAACGCTCATTACTGATTACGTACAGGATGGATTGTGTAATTTCCAAGCATTGCTCGGATGCGAACGTAATCTGCTCGCATCCGGAGCCATAAATTACGTCCAATTCCATGGCCTCAGAAGTAAAGCGGTCCTTAAGATTTTAGCACCGGTCGGATAGCGGGTCAAAAATCGTCACCTGAGGCCATCGGGAAGGCTCACCACCATCACTCCGTCGTTCAGGCGAATTTCCCGAATTACGTGGGATAATGCGGGGATTAGAAGTTCACCGGAACCTGTGGACGTGACGTAGACGTCATTGCTGCCGGTCTCTAGAATCTCGATGATGCTCCCTAAGCACGCCCCTTCTTCCGTCACTACATTCAAGCCCACAATTTGATAGTGGAAATACTCGCCCTCCGGAAGGCTTGGCACTTCTGTTTCGGGCACGGTCAACTCCGCTCCCACCAGAGATTTAACGGAGGCCTCAGTATCAAATCCTTCAAACCGAAGAATGATTTGGCTGCCAGCATTCTTCGATGCGCCACGTTGGTTTGATTTAAAGGAGGCTGGGGAGGACGAGGAGACAACGTAAGGTTGGCCCAAGATGTAGAGGGTTTGCCCGGTGCCAAATCTGTGGGAAACAACGCTCAAAACAGTGGCTCTTACGCCCCCTGCCAGACCGTGGACTGCAATGACCCTTCCCACCAAAATAGGCTGGGAGTTTTGGCGAGGAGAATCTGTCACTGTAAGTCCCGGTCACGCATATGCGGAGCATTGCGCCGTGTCTTGCAATGCCGTATCTTGCAATATTGAAGGGATTCCTTCAGGTTGGTGCTTACACTATCTCAAGCACGGCGTGGCTGCCACCTTTAACTGCCGCTACTCGAAGTAACACACGCATGGCCTGCGCCACCCGGCCTTGCCGGCCGATAACCTTACCCTTATCCTCCAGGGCGACTTCCAAACGGAGTACAATGCGCCCTTCCTCAAGGGACTCGGTGACCACCACCGCATCCGGGTCGCTGGCCAGCGAACGGGCGATGTACTCAATCAGCTCTTTCATTCCGTAGAAGCCTCTTCAGTAGAAGCCTCTTCAGACTCCTCATCTGTAGGGGCATCAGCGGTTACATCATCCACAGGGGTTTCGGCTGCGCTCGCTTCCGTCGAGGCTACCGCTTCGACCACTACTTCTGTAGGCACCGTCGAGGCAACCGCCGATGGAGCGGGCCCTTCGGTTGAGCCAATACTATCATTCCGAAACTCTTGAATCCGCTGGTACAAGCCATTCTTGTCTAGAATGCGGGCGACAGCGTCGGAGGGTTGGGCACCCTTTGACAACCACTGAACTGCCCGGTCTTCTTTGATCGTGATGGCTGGAGGGTCCGCCATCGGGTCGTAATTACCTATCCATTCTAAGTAGGCACCGTCCCGAGGTGCGGCAGAATCCGCTACCACGATTCTGTACGACGGTTTCCCTTTTTTACCTACCCTTCTTAAGCGAATTCGTAACATGCAATCTCCCACACACCCTTTGCCGGTCGTGCGTTAGGGCGATTTTAAGCCGAGGGTAGGAGGTTGTCAATAATTGAGCCACTCCCACCATAGCTAACAAACAAAAATAAAACCCCTGGACGTGCAGGGGTTCCGCTGCCAGACTGGCCGATTCAAGGGGGTTTCACAGCTAATTGGAAAGCCGATCCGCACACCTTGTTGACGCTAATTTTCAATAACTGATTAAAGGCTGGTTAAAAAAACATCGGACCCAGCCAACTGCCATTTGTGGACGCCCTTCAATACCGGGGTTACGAGGGGCGATGGTAGACATTGGTCTGGGCCCGACGAAAACGGGTTCTCGTTTTTATAAAGGAGGTCTTTACGAGACGATCACCTCGTCGTGTCCAGACAGATGCCTACCATCGCCCCTACGTGTTAAACTAACTTTCATGCGTTTCACCTCCTTCTTTTATTCCGTGACGCCTTCCGCACAACGGTTTTGTTATTTTAGCAACCGCCCCACTTTGTGTCAATATTAAATCTATTTTGCTTGGCCCATTTTGACTGCTTTACCGACCTAGCGACTACACCGGCATTTGCTGCCAACTCTGCCGCCATTCTTAGACTCGGTTGCCTGTCAGATTATTTCCGGGGTTTGTCCGAGCGATTGCTTAGAATTCGTGTTGCCATGAATTCCGCCGATATGGCAAATCCGTCACGAGGTTAATATCCATGCCCGGAGGCCGGTTACGCCTGTTGTTCATGGGGACGCCGGAATTTACAGTCCCGGTATTGGAATCTCTCATCCAAGCCGAGAACGTGGAGGTTGTCGGCGTTTACACTCCACCCGACCGGCCCAAGGGACGGGGCCGCGCTGTGGAGATGCCTCCCGTCAAAAGCTTCGCCTTGGACCAGGGTCTTCCCGTCTTCCAACCAGCAAGCCTGCGACCTGAAACAATCCAACAAGAACTGGCGGCCCTTGACCCCGACGTCATCGTCGTCGCTGCTTACGGCAAGTTGTTGCCCGAAGCGGTGCTCACCACCCCAGCCTACGGCTGCTTGAACCTTCATCCATCATTGTTGCCGAAATATCGTGGGCCATCTCCGGTGGCAACCACCATTCTGGAAGGGGAGCCAACCACTGGGGTTACGTTGATGCTTTTGGACCAGGGCATGGACACGGGTCCAATTATTGCCCAGAGGGAATGCTCGCTACTGGGGGGTGAGACCGCCGGGTCGCTCACCGAAGCGCTGTTTCGACTGGGCGGCGAACTGCTACTTGAGAACCTGGGGCCTTGGGTTGCCGGTGAAGTGAGCGCCAATAGCCAGGACGAATCCTTGGCCTCAATAACCAGCAAGCTCCAACGGCAAGATGGGGAAGCGGATTGGCGTCTTTCCGCAAAAGAGTTGGAACGCCGCCATAGAGCTTTTACGCCCTGGCCGGGATTGTTCACGGTCTGGGAAGGAAAGGTGCTCAAGCTACTGGATGTGAAAACTTCCTCGCCCGGTTCGGATCAACATGCAGAGGCCGCGCACCAGCCGGGGCGCGTAGTGGCGACCACGGGCTCTGGGGCAGAGGTTGCGACCGGCGAAGGTATGTTGGAACTGCGTACAGTACAACTCGAGGGCCGCAGGGCTCAAAGCGCCTCCGAGTTTATGCGAGGTTATCCTTCTGTCATAGGTTCGTTGCTCTAGAAAAGGTAAGTTACCCTAGTTGGACGTCGTTGGGACGCGGGAGTCCTAGACCAAAGCTCTAGCGCTTCCTACTCCGAATCCGGGTATAGCCAGTTAGCGGTGAGCCCTTCGGCACGCCCCCGGCAGGCCTATCGGTTGTTCTTTCTGGAACATTGCCCCTAACCGGACCGGCGGAAAGGACAACTCGAACGAACGCCCATTTCAGAATTCGATTCCATTATGTGGCCCACTAATTAACCTAGGAGGCAATCAAATGCCAATACCACCGGAGCGCCAAGTCTTGGATTGGATGAATTCTCTAAGCAACTGGGGCCGATGGGGTGAGGACGACCAGATGGGATGTCTTAACTTGATAACTCCGGCCAAACGCAAAGCTGCGGCTGCGCTAGTCCAAGAGGGGTCGCCGATCAGTTGCTCTCGGCCCATCATCACCGAGATGGCGCCAGACATTTCCCACCAAGTACAACGGTACATGGTGGACAGCGGAGAGGGCCGGGACACCGACCCCCCGGAACGACAGCTAACCCGCCGCGGCGCCGCAGAGTTCATCGGCATGGTGTTTCACGGACAGACCATCACCCACATCGACGCCATGTCCCATTACTCCTGGCAAGGGAAGATGTACAACGACACGCCAGCCAGCAAAATCACTTCCCGGGAGGGCGCACAGAGCCACTCCATCGAGGCCGCCAGTCAAGGGATAGTCACCAAAGGGGTGCTTCTGGACATTCCACTGGTGCGAGGCGTTGACTGGTTGGCCCCTGACCGTCCGGTAATGCCCGAAGATTTGGACGCCGCCGAGGCGCTTCACGGCGTCAAGGTCGATGAAGGGGATATTCTGCTGGTGCGGACGGGCAATTACCGCAGGCGGCTGGAATCCGGTCCGGTACCCAACTCCGAGCCCGGCGTCGCTTGCCAGGTAGCCTGCACTCCCTGGTTCAAGGAGAGGGGAATCGCTATGCTGGGCACCGACACACCCAACGACGTACGGCCGAGCCAATATGCCACGATAGGCTCACCTCTACATGTAATGTGTCTGGTGACCATGGGGCTATGGCTCATCGATAATGCCAACCTGGAGCAATTGGCGGAAGCCTGCCAAGAGCGGTGCAGGTACGAGTTCATGCTGACCTTGGCGCCCTTGCGTCTGCGGAACGTCACGGGGTCGCCGGTGAACCCCATAGCATTGTTCTAGCGGCCGTTTGGCTCGATCCCGGTACCGCTCAGTTGCAAATATCTACCAGCATATAAGGGGCCGGTCACCAAAAGCGACCGGCCCCTTACTGTCTCTCTACCTTTGTCTCTTTAGCTTCAAACCATATAAATACAATTTCCTAGCAGGCGTTCGCCTCCGTGTTGCCAGGCGGCGGTGTCGTGTCGTTGGTTGGAGGGCTCGGAGGTTGGGCTGGCGGTTGGCTGCCGCCCCTACCGAAGGGCGCTTTTAATATTCCCAAGGGTGCTTTCAGTATTCCCAGAATTCGCAACGCCAGCCTAGATGTTGTCAGTGGCAGGAACAAAGGGGTCAGGAGGAACGTTAAGAAGGATGCTCCAAATAGCAACGCCCCGATAATTAGGACTGTGAGCGCTGGCCCGTCAATGCCGCTGGTCAATTGCTTGCCGAAGGACACTAGCAAATCTCCGCCCAGGTCCGTAACCGACGGTGGCACCCCCGATATTTCGTTGGCGCTCCGCTCCACTAGTTCTCCCAAAGCATCCGGCAAGCGGGATTCCGCGATCTTGCCGGTAACGAAGAAGACCAATCCCGTCAAAAACAGCGTTATGCCGGGCCAGCGCAGCATGTTTTTCACTTTGGGGTAATAAATTAGTGCCATGATGATCGACCCGGCGATCAGCATCGCCCAAGCCACCCGTCCGCCAAGTTGGTCCCGGCCCCTGTTTAGCCATTTACGGCTGGTATCAAAGTCGGACCGTAGCTCGGCCTCGGTGAAATCGTCGTTCCACAGCGCCAACCGGTGAATTAAATCCAACCGGTCCTGTTCATCCAATTCTTCCCTAATACTCGCGATGGCATCGTCCATCAGGGGCGAGGCCAATGGCCTTGCCGCCAGCTTCAACACCCCGTGGGTGTCCCCTTGCACGACGAACTCTTGCCTAATGTCGCCTTCCATTTCCAGCAGGCCGGCCTTAGCCACGTCGCTGAGAGAGCTACCTGATACAATGTTGGTAAATGCCAATTCAAATACCAGGTTCCTACATAGGCTGTCTAGGGACTCCAAAGAGGGCACGGATTGAGGAACTCTACCGTTCGCAAGTTCCCCCCATCGCGTAACGTAACCGCCAGCTATGTCGCTTACCCGGTCCGGAGTGCATTCCGGCCTACCCAAATCCTCTAATACCAAGCCGTCAATCCGCTGATCTATGTACTGAAACAGCACCGGTTTGATATTTTCTATGGGCGGTCCCAACTCTACGTAGAGATCCAATGTGGCGGTGTCTTCATTGAAATAGTCTACGGTGCGATTGATGGACCCTTCTACTTGGGACTGGAGGTATTCCGGCGAGATGATCTGCCGGAGCAGCATCACGATTTCTTCTTGAGTCACCACCTGCACATCGCCCAACAAGTCCCGGGTGGTGCCCAGCAACTCGTCGTCCAACAACACCTCGTCGTATACTCGATTGTAGGTATCTTCGCCGGAAATGGTGTCGGTGTAAAACTCGGAATTCAACAATTTGTCGGAGAAGTTGGTAAGCAAAAGCAGGAAAAGGAAGCCGAAAAAGACAACCACTCCCAGCACCAAGGCCAAAACCGATCTTATTATGTCTAATAAGCAGCCCATTATTGCTCCCCAACTCCCTAATCGTTCCTGAATTGGTCAATAGTCCTTTTAATTTGGCAACGCTGATTCTAGCATCGCCTCGATTTAAGTTCATTGCGGCTGTGTGGTTGATTATGCCCAGAATCCGGACCAGCGGAACCGTGGTGCGGCCCCTTTAGCCAGGGTCAAATGCCAAATCATTAGGGCTAAACATTTTGGATTGAGGTCAAACGAGGTACGATTAAGAACCGGATTTAAACACCTTGAGACACATTGTGATTGTTGGTAATTTTGGCCTGTGCTAGAATCCGTGGCATGGAGGATCTAAAGTATTGGGTAGCATTGAGCCGTGTTCCTTTGTTAGGAACGGTTAGGTTTCGTCGTTTGGAAACCTATTTCGGAGACTTGCGCAGTGCCTGGGAAGCTGGCCCCAGCGAGCTAAAGGCAGCGGGAATCGAGGACGGTCCCATCCGGGAGCTTTTGGCTGTCCGGGACACTGTTTCCCCGGACGCAGAATTGAAGAAGCTTGAACGAGCCTCGGTAAGGCCCATCCCTTGGAGTCATCCCGAGTATCCCTGGCGATTAAAAGAAATCCCCGACCCTCCTCCGGTGCTCTATGTAAAGGGCACGCTTCAGCCGGAGGACGATAGGTCGGTGGCCGTAGTGGGTACTCGGGGCCCCACCGTATATGGCAAGGAAGCGGCCGCTGTACTAAGCGCCGATTTAGCAAGAAGCGGCTTAACCATAGTCAGCGGTTTGGCCCGGGGCATCGACGGCATTGCCCACCGGGCATCATTGGACAACGGAGGGCGCACCATTGCCGTTGTAGCCAACGGCTTAGACATCGTTTACCCTTCCGAGCATTCGGGGCTTTCCCGACGCATAGAGCAACAGGGTGCAGTGGTTAGCGAGTATCCATTGGGCGTCAGGCCTAACCCGCGCAGTTTTCCCCGCCGAAACCGCTTGATAAGCGGCTTGAGTCTGGGTACTCTAGTAATAGAGGCTTCCGATACCAGCGGCGCCATTTGGACGGTGCAGCACGCATTGGAGCAAGACCGGGAAGTTTTCTGCATACCGGGCAGTATATTTTCCCCGACGAGCAACTTTACTAATAGAATGATCAAGCAAGGAGCCAAGCTGGTTTCCGGTTATCAGGACGTTCTAGAAGAGTTGAACCTGAACCTGGTCGGCCAACAAGTCGCCCAGCAATACGAAATGCCAATGGACCTGGGCGCCAACGACGATGCAGAGTCGGACTTGCTCAAGCACTTGGATGAGCAGCCGCTGCATATCGACGACATAAGAAGGATTGCCAGCCTACCCATTACTACAGTCAGCAGCATGCTCTCCATACTCGAACTCAAAGGCAAGGTCAGGCAAGTGGGTTGCATGCATTACGTTCGCATGCAGGAGAAAACCGCTATTTATGGCAACTAGTACTAGCGCCAAGAGTGCAACAAAACCAAAGGCAAAAACTGGCGCCACTGGCGCCAAAGGGAAAAAGAAGGCTCCTGCCAAAAAGTCCTCGTTGGGCAGTGCTGTAGGGAAAAGCTTGGTAATCGTGGAATCTCCCGCCAAGGCGCGCACCGTCGGCGAAATATTGGGCAAGAAGTACTTGGTAACCGCTTCCCAAGGCCATGTTAGAGACCTGCCTAAAAGCAAGATAGGCGTAGATATAGAGCAAGGTTTCGTGCCCTCTTATATTGTCATGAAAGATAAGAAGGCCATAGTCAAAGATCTGAAAAAGGCTGGTGACGAAGCCAAAGACATATTCCTAGCGACCGACCCGGACAGAGAAGGCGAGGCGATTTCGTGGCACCTGCAATCGGTCGCCGATTGGGACCAGAGGCCGAAACCTCCAAAGAGGGTGGTGTTCCACGAAATTACCAAAACTGCTGTCGAAGAGGCATTCCAGCACCCCCGAGACATTGACATGCAACTGGTCAACGCCCAGCAGGCGCGGCGTATATTAGACCGGTTGGTGGGTTATCAAATCAGCCCCCTATTGTGGCGCAGGGTTCAGCGGGGGCTGTCGGCAGGGAGGGTGCAATCGGTATCTTTACGAATGGTGGTGGACCGGGAAAAGGAAATTCAAGCATTCGTTCCGGTGGAATCCTGGACCCTGGAAGCCCTGTTGCAAAAACATGTCGCTTCCATGAGTGGATCCAAGAACGCGAGTGGATCCAAGAACGGCGCCAGCAATAGCACCGAGAACAGCGCAAAAGAAAAGGATGAATCCTTCACTGGTGTGCTGCACTCAGTCAAAGGCCAAAAAGGCCGGGTAGCAATCGCCAACAAAGAAGAAGCTCGAAAGTTCGAAGCTGAGCTTAAAGATGCCGCTTACAAGGTGGGTGAAGTCAAGAAACGGGACGTCCGCCAACGGCCCACTGCGCCGTTCACCACCAGCACTTTACAACAAGAAGCAGGACGCAAGCTTAGATATACGGCCCAACGGACCATGAGCGTGGCCCAGCAGCTGTACGAGGGCCTCAATGTGGGCGATGAAGGCTCAGTCGGGTTGATTACCTACATGCGGACCGACTCGGTACAGGTAGCCAGTTCCGCAATAACCGATGTTCGGCGCTTTATTTCAAAAAAGTACGGAAAGACCTACCTGCCCGAAAAAGCAAGAGTGTATAAGAGCCGGTCGAAAGGGGCTCAAGAGGCCCACGAAGCGATCAGACCGACTTCAATTAGCCGCGAGCCACTGTCTATCAAGGATGAATTGACCCGCGACCAATTCAATCTCTACAAGCTGGTCTGGGAGCGAATGCTGGCCAGTCAGATGGCCGATGCCCGGTCCGAAGCCACCACCGCCGATATCGAAGCGGCGTGCAAAACTTCGGCCAATGTATACATGTTCCGCGCAACCGGGTCGGTCCTTAAATTCCCTGGGTTCCGGACTGTATATCTCGAAAGCCGCGACGATGGAACTCTTGAAGACGGGCGGCAGGCATTACCGGAGCTAGCACCCGAGGACCCGTTGGACTGCCAAACATTGGATGCGATCCAACATTTCACCGAGCCACCGCCTAGATTCTCTGAAGCGACTTTAATCAAGGCAATGGAGGAGCAAGGCATTGGCCGCCCCAGCACTTATGCCCCGACCATTGGCACATTGCTGGCCAGGAACTACGTAAGCAAAGAACAAAACCGACTGGTTCCCACCCCCCTGGGAACCACCGTAACGGAGCTATTGGTCCAGTTCTTTGCCGATGTAATGGATTTGGAATTTACCGCCAAAATGGAAGAAGAGCTAGACGATGTTTCCCGAGGGGAGCGGGAATGGGTTCCCATGTTGGGAGAGTTCTACAGCCCGTTCCAGAAAGCCCTGGAAGAGGCTCAAGAGTCCATGCCCCAAACGAAAGTGGAAGAGGAAACCGACGAAGTTTGCACTGAGTGCGAACGGCCCATGGTCATAAAGACGGGCCGGTTCGGTCGGTTCTTGGCCTGTACCGGTTTCCCGGATTGCAAACATACGCGACCGATCCTGAAAAAAACCGGCGCCAAATGCCCCAAGCCCGATTGCAGTGGCGAGATAGTCGAGCGCCGGGCCAGGGGCAGGGGACGGTCGTTCTACGGCTGCTCACGTTACCCCGAGTGCGATTTCATTAGCAACAAGAAGCCGATGCCCACCCCGTGTCCGGAATGCAAGGGCCTGGTAGTGCAAGCAAATCGGTCAACCATATCCTGCACCCTCTGCGACTGGAGCGAGGAGACCGAAGGGGAATTGGCTGAAGGTGCGGCAACGGTTGAATCACAGGAACTGGTCCAGGTTGGGGACTAACAACCGCAACCAACCGCCTGGCCAATCCCTTGATTGTTGTGGCGGGAACCGAATGGATACCAATGGAAATATTGTCCCTCCTTGCTTCCCCTGTTCAATGGGGGACTCGGAGGGACTTTCAGTTGATGTTACCTTCCCGAATTGATCATGTTTGAACCCTATCTACCAAGTCCTTGGGGTACTGGGGGTTGAGCTATTTTAGCTGAAGAGACAGTGATTACGGATTTACGCTTGGCCGAGTTTGACCGACTCGTTCGCCGATACCCCTACTTCCTCAGAGGACAGAAAGGACTCACGGAGAACACGGTCCGCATTTATCTGGCCGATATTTCTTCCTTCAGACAGTTCCTGGTGGAATATGGCATGGACCCTTTGGCCATGGACCGGTTCATGGTGCGCAACTATATGGCATGGCTGGCCACTGTTGGGAAAAAGCCGCGCGGCTATGAGTCGGCTGGAAACGGGTCCGCCAGATACGGGTCAGCCGATGGGAGCAAGGCTAAACGGCAAAAAGACAACGGCGAAGGCTTTGCCAGAGTTAGCATGTCCCGAAAACTTACGGTGCTCCGCTCGTTCTACCGCTATTTGGTGCAGCAAGGGCTGTTCCAATCTACTCCTGTTCCTTCAGGCCGCAGCTTTCGCATAAAGGTGGAGAAGCCTTTACCCGGGTTTATGGGCAAGCAGGAAGTGGGTAGATTATTGGAGGCGCCCAACACGAACGGCCCGATAGGCATCAGAGACAGGGCCATTTTGGAAATCTTGTACTCGTGTGGGGTACGCCTGGCGGAAATCCACGGGCTCGATATCCCAGACGTTCAACTTGGACGCCGGGAACTCTTGGTGCGGGGGAAAGGGGCCAAAGAGCGCTGGGTGGTGTTCGGAAAGCCGACCGAAGCAGCGTTGCTCCTATACCTACAGGAAGGTAGGCCGCACCTGGCTGGGGGAAGCGCAGATCCCAAGAATAGAGCGCTATTCCTGAACCGTTACGGGGTCCGACTCTCCCGGCGGAGTATCGAAAAATTGGTCCAGCAATATGCGTCGCAAGCGGGCACCCGTGGCGGCGTTCATCCTCACACACTACGGCACACCTTCGCTACTCACATGCTGGAAGGCGGCGCCGACCTTCGGATAATCCAAGAATTGCTGGGTCATTCCAGCCCAACCACTACGCAGATTTACACCCATGTGACCAAACAGGAGGCCTTGGCGGCGTTATTGACCTTTCATCCCCGTTCGGACATACCGGAGAGCGCCTCACCAATCGAACCAGACGTGGACGCAACTGAGGATTAAACCTAACAATGACTCGATGATGAATTGCCGGATCACGAGTACCAACACGGCCTCCGTAGTGAATACCCTACCCGCACCGCTGGAATTACCCAGGAAAAGCGAGGTTTACCATTAATGGCCAGGATATTGATCTTAAACGGACCCAACCTCAACTTCCTCGGTCGCCGACAAGCCGGATATTATGGCATCAAGACCCTAGACGAGATCAACCAAGCTTTGACCACCCAAGCCCAAGCTTTGGGCGATGAAGTGACCTTCTACCAATCAAACGTGGAAGGAGAGCTAATCAACTGCATCCAGGAACACTGGGGCCAGATCCAAGGAATTATCATAAATCCAGGGGCACTCACTACCTACGGATTGTCTCTGAAGGATGCGCTGATCGACTCAAGCGTGCCTATCATTGAGGTCCATCTAAGTAATCTTCACGCCAGAGAGGAATGGCGCAGACGTTCTGTAATTGCCGACATCGCCCGTGGTCAGATTGCGGGCTTCGGTTGGAGAAGCTATACTGCGGCTTTAGACCTTATCTCCGAAATTGCCAACGAGACTTAAACAAAAAGAGTAAACGACAAGCATCGGGCTCGATTGCCAACGAGTCGGATGAGCATAATCCCTGGAGCGACTAGGTTGCCTATTAACGATAAGAAGGAGTCACGATGAAAGAGCGTGTGGCGGGACTACTGAGCAGGTTGCCCGAAAGAGAACTGGATGCGATGCTAATCTCAACACCGGAGAACCGCCGCTATCTGTCCGGTTTTTCAGGGTCGGCAGGTTACTTGCTCATTTCCGATGGCCAACCCGTATTGATTACTGATTCCCGGTATACGGAACAAGCGGCCAAGCAAGCCCAGGACTACCGGGTGGTACAGGCCAGGGGAGGCTGGGACTGGATGATTGACTGGCTCAAAGAGACCGGCGTCAAGCGTATGGGTTTCGAGAGTCAAAATATGACCGTGGCTACCTATGACGCCCTTATAGATGCCTTGAAAAAGGACGGGTCGTTGGGCGATGTTTCCCTAATCGCCGCCTCGGGAATGGCGGAAGAACAGAGGACAATCAAAGACAACGAAGAGTTACAGTTGCTGCAAAAAGCCATTGACGCCTCCGATGCGGCTATGGAAGCAGTGTGCCCTGAAATCACCGAGGGGATGACCGAGCGCGAAGTGGCTTGGCGTATGGAAAAAGCCATGCGAGACTTCGGGGCCGACGGACTCAGCTTTGACACTATTGTCGCCTCGGGACCGAACGGAGCGATGGCTCATCACCAGCCATCGGACCGGGTGATTCAGCGCGGCGAGCCAATCGTTATCGACATGGGCGCCATCGCCGGCGGCTATTGTTCGGATATTACCAGAACGGTGACAGTCGGAGAGCCGGACGAGACCTTCCGCAAGGTCTACGACATTGTCCTTGGCGCGCAGTTGACGGCCATAAACACTGTCAAAACCGGCATGACCGGTGAAGAGTGTGACGGCTTGGCCCGCGCCGTTATTGCTGAGGCGGGTTACGGCGATAATTTCGGCCATAGCTTGGGCCACGGGGTAGGATTGGCGGTCCACGAAAACCCTCGCGTGTCTCCCAAGTCGGAGGATATTCTCGACCAGGACACGGTATTCACCGTGGAGCCGGGTATCTACATTACCGGTTGGGGTGGAATCCGCATCGAAGATATCGTGATTTTGGGCAAAGGCGGAGCCATTCCGCTAAGCAAAGCATCCAAGTAGGGCCGGGGCAGCTCGCAGATAGATGACCGGAAAATATAGAGGTGCGTTCAATTGAGTATTAACTTCGGGGATTTGAGTCGCGGCCTGGTTATCGAGCTTGATGGGCAACCCTGGCAAATAATGGACTATGAGCGGCACAAGATGCAGCAAAGAGCGCCGGTCACTCGGATCAAGATTAAAAACCTACTGTCCGGCGCAGTTGTGGAGCGCACTTTCCAGCGTTATGACACCCAGTTTTCCGTCGCCGACATGTCCAACAGGCCCACCCAATATCTCTACACCGACGGCGAATTCTATTACTTTCTGGACCAAGAATCCTTCGACCAGTATGAGCTAACCAAGGAACTGTTGGGCTCGAGCCTCGACTACCTTAAAGAGCAAATGATGGTCGAGGTAGTCTTCTACAAGGGTTCGGCCATCAACGTCAACCTGCCCACCCACGTCGAGTTGACCGTGGTTGAAACACCGCCGTCGTTCAGGGGAGACACGGCCCAAGGTGGGACCAAGCCAGCGACGATGGAGACTGGGTTGCGGGTGACTGTGCCCATGTTCATTATCCAGGGCACAGTGATTCGAGTAGACACTCGCACCGGCGCATACACCGAGCGCGTGAGCTAGTAGAGCACGCGGCCCACCTGCCAACGCACTCCACTCCTTTCGGCTGGCCTCAACCAAAGTAAATTTGGCATCCCATTTGTGGATACTACTGCCATTCACGTAGAGAGTATCGTTAATTATTGTCAGAGCGATCTGATTACGCTCTAATGTGGGCTTTGACCCGAGTTAAGCTATGGATTTGGGGATAGGATTGTCATGTGATAGTTCAATCTTGTTACCGGTTCCAGATTAATTTTTCCCTTAGGTTGTCATCCCGACGGTTAACCTAACCCTGCTCCGCCTCACCGACGGCATATCTGTAAGTACTTTTAGGCGCGCTGTCCGCCAGGGGATTAGCATCCGCATTGCCTGTTTACACAGTTAGCCAAGTTACCACCCATATACGGCAAACCTTCGAAATCGACGATTTGCTCAGCGACCTGTGGGTGGTAGGTGAAGTATCCAACTTACGGGTTTCATCTTCGGGTCACTCATATTTTTCCGTTAAAGACGATCAAAGCCTACTTAACTGCGTAATGTTCCGGGGCCAGCCGGGGTCGGAAATTCTGGCCAATGGCGGGGCTGTGTCGGCCCACGGTCGAATTTCCTTCTATGCTCCTAGAGGTTCCACCGACTTTATGGTGGACCTCGCCATGCCAGAGGGAGTAGGAGAGCTTTCACTAGAGTTGGAGCGGCTGAGGCTGCGCTTGGAAACCGAGGGGTTATTCGAAGCATCCCGTAAAAGAGAACTGCCCCGGTTTCCTAAAGTGGTAGGAGTGGTCACTTCTCTCGCTGGAGCGGTTTTCCACGACATCACCAACGTCATCAGCCGCCGCTACCCTCTGGTAGAAATAGTTTTGTCTGCTACGCCGGTTCAGGGTAGCGATGTCGCTCCAGTCATCTCTGCAGCATTGGAACGGCTGGACCGGGAAGGCCAGGCAGACGTAATCATCATTGCCCGTGGCGGCGGGTCTTTGGAAGACCTGTGGCCATTTAACGAAGAGGTAGTTGCTCGGGCCATATATGCTTGCCGAACGCCGGTAGTAAGCGCCATTGGCCACGAGACAGACTTCACCATTTCGGACCAAGTGGCAGACGTCCGGGCGCCCACACCTTCGGCGGCTGCCGAGTTGGTGGTGCCCGACCGGGAAGATTTGCTGCGTCAACTAGCCGAAATTGCGGACCAGTCCCACCGGGCTTTTCTATATGCGTTGGACAATCAGCGTGCGCTGGTATCCGGGTTGCTCCGCCGCATGGAATCGGGCCTGCCCAACTTGGAGGTCTGGCGGCGGCGGGTTGATGACATTGGCCGGGTGGTTCAAACAGGGGCCGCCGCAACCATTGCTCTGGCTACCTCCCGCACACAAGGATTACAGGACCAGTTGCGGGCCTTGGACCCGAAGGCGATTTTGGCCCGGGGTTTCTCGGTGGTTGAAAACCTCTCATCGAGTCAAGTGGTGAGCCGTACATCCCATGTCGCTTCGGGAGACGATTTGGCCATCACGGTGGCCGATGGAGTTGTGCCAGCCACGGCAAGTTTGGGCGCAGGCGCCGGGACTCCGGCCAAAGCCGTTCGAAAAAAACGAAAGCCATCAACTCCTCAGGCATCGGAGCAGATGGAATTGCTGCTTTAAGCGCACCCTTGTCCCAAATTAAGAAATAGTTCCAAATCTGTCACTTAGCCATTCTTCGGAAACTGTCTACAGACCGGTTACTTACGAGCAACCGTCGTCGTAAATCCTCGTTGAGGTTCTGGAGGACCCGTAGGTCCCAACCGAGTTTCCACCGACTCAACATCCAGCCATTAAAAACCAGAGCCGATGGTCCTGAGTTCTTCGTCAACATCGACCGTGAACGCTTACGATGGGCACTCTACCCACCCAGCCATCACCCGTCTATAATGGACAATTGCCGCAGAGCCACTAACTTTGGCTCATCAAATAATTAGCCGAGGAACGGAATTGGCCAAATTCACTGAGTCTGCCTGGGATCCTGAGTCAGAGATGAATCCTGAATCAGAGTCGGGTCTCATCACAGACCTCAATTCGTTGACCTTCGAGGAGGCCTTCGGTCGCCTTGGCGAAATGGCGTCATCCTTAGAGGAGGGCGGCTTAACACTGGCTGATGCCACTGCGCGCTATGAACAGGGCATGAGTTTGGTCCGCCGCTGTAATCAGTTGTTGGAGCAAGCGGAGCTCAAGATTACCAACCTTAAAGAATCCTACAGCCTGCCTCTGGACCCGCTGGATGAGGACTTTCTCACCCAGTCTGGGCAACCCGATCCTGAGGAGTAACATCGGGGCTGGCTTGAGGCGCAACTTGATTCATACGCGACTCTATGTTTGACTCACGGATCCGAGGTTCGGTGACACATACTTTAGACTGCGGAAGGCAATAACCGTTGCTTAAGATTGGGTGGTTTTCTACCGGGAGGGGTGAAGGCTCCAGGGGGCTGCTGCGCTTTGTACAACAGCAGATTCTTGGCGGTTTGATTGACGCACGTATCGAGTTTGTGTTCAGCAATCGGGAGCGAGGTGAAGCGGAAGGGTCGGACCAATATTTCCGGCTGGTGGAAGAGTACGGCTTGCCCCTGGTCACACTTTCATCGAGCAAATTCCGGAGGGCCAAAACTGGTCGATTTTCCGACCACCGAGAGGAATACGACCGTCGGGTTATGAGCCTGCTTTCAGAATTTAGACCGGACATTTGCGTCTTAGCGGGCTATATGCTGATAGCCAGCGGCGCAATGTGCCGGGCCTACCATCTTCTTAACCTGCACCCTGCGCTCCCCGCAGGCCCCATTGGCACCTGGCAGGAAGTCATCTGGGAGTTGATCGAGACCCGGGCCACTCATACCGGGGCCATGGTGCATCTAGCCACCGAAGATGTTGATCGAGGACCGGTGATCTCCTACTGCACGGTCCCCATAACCGGCAAGGAGTTCGAACTTGTGTGGGCCGAGTCGGAGCTAAAGAGCTTGTCGCATCTAAAAGGTGAATTGGGAGAAGACATGGCTTTGTTCCAGCAAATTCGCCAAGCCCAATACCAGCGAGAACCGTATTTATTGCTGGAAACCCTACGTTCCGTGGCCCAAGGCAAGGTTGTGTTGCGGGACGGCCAATTGATTGACGGCGATGGGAACTCTTTAGCCGAAACTCATCCCTCAGGGCTATGCTTGGACGAAGAGATAAAAGCCGCCATGATGGCGGACGGCGTCAAGATTCTGGGCTAGGCACCGGCGATTCCTTGTCCCGAAAGCCATGCGTGTTGGTCTTATACCAATTCTGGATAAACAAGGCGTGAGATGCGTGGGTGGACACTTAAGGAGGTTGTTTAGAATGGAGGGAGATTAGCCTAGGGGTGAGGGA
>MUCU01000025.1 GCA_002817055.1 SAR202 cluster bacterium Io17-Chloro-G7
CGCCTGCGGCGGCTAATCGGTTGGCAGTGGATGCAGCAGGCTATGACTCAACTTCCCAACTCTTGATTGCGCTGAGGATAAACAAAATTGGTATAAGAGACTTAAGAGACTTAAGAAGGTAGATGGGCATAGGCTGAGTATCGCCCACACCCAGGCGCGTCTTTCAGCAGCAACCTGAAGCGTACTCGCCCGAACTGCTGGAACTAAGCGCTTCCACGAGGCCAAAGGCACCCTTGTGTCGCCCCAAGATGATGGTCACCGGCCCGCCCGGCTTGAAGCGGCTGCAGGGCATCTAGGTTGGGCCAGGTAATTGACGCCATTGTGCGTTAGGGAAACCAATTGCAACTGGCGCCGGCGCTGGCGAGAGCGATCGTAGACACCACGACGGAGCAACCCCAGAGGATCCCATACACGACGATACGGCGGAACTGACCTACCAATTCGGACTGGGGGAGCAACTGGGGTTGGCGATTACGTTCTATCAATTGCGGGATCCGCAAGCGCCGCTCGTGGGCTGGGATGTGGCGTTGCGGGTGGGGAACCGGGTACTCTCGGAAGGAGTCACAGATAAGCAGGGACGGTTTCGCTGGAGTGGACCGTCAAGACAAGCCCACCCACTAACCTGGGCGTCCGGCCTAACTTTGGGACGCCAAAGGTCGCGCGGGAGGCGCCCCAAAGTTAGTTTTGTCTTCCCATGAAACATCTCTTAGTTGGATGAACCACTGGAACTGACCGATCTTACTTCCCTTCCTTGATCCAGTCGGCCACCCGCTCGGCTATCATGATTGTGGTGCAGTTTGTGTTGGCCCTGATCACGTCGGGCATCACGGATGTGTCCACCACTCTCAAACCCTCAAGACCATGAACCCAGCAGTACTGGTCCACCACCGCCATCGAGTCCAAGGCAGGTCCCATTTTGCAGGTACCGGAGGTGTGGAACTGGGTGCCTATGTTGCTGAATAACCAGGAATCCAGGGCAGCAGCGGAAGCCAGATCGGCGTCGGTTGGAGACACCCGCTGGATGATATCCCTAAACGCGGGGTGCTCGGAAATCCGCACGGCAAGCCGCACCGCCTCCCGCATTCGCTGTACGTCCCAGGGATCAGATAGGTACCGATAGTCCAAAGCGGGTTGTTCGTGAGGGTCATTTGACCTGAGTCTTAGCTCACCGGCGCTGAGAGCGTTCTGAACGCTGACGTAAACGGTGACGCAGGTATCATCTTTGTTGATCGGGCTATCCGGCGGCAGAAAGGCCGGGTCCAAAGAAAGAATCCCTATGTGCATATCATCTCGGGTACTGGACCCCTCACTGGTGTATCGGAGGAGCACCTGGATCATGGCATCCAAGTCGCCGGGCATTTCCCCCGAATGGCGATACAATACCATCGCCATGGGATGGTCTCGCAGGTTCTGGCCCACCCCGGGAAGGTCGTGAACCACATCGATTCCCAGGCTCCCTAGTTGGTCCACTGGGCCTATGCCGGAGAGCATCAGCAATTGAGGCGACGCAATGCCTCCCGCGCTCAACAGGATCTGGTTTCCTTCCACTTTGAGACTTTCTCCGCCGCTCTCGACCTCCACACCGACGGCACGCTTCCCCTCGAACAGGACTCGTTTGACCGTAACGTTGGCTCGGATGGTCAAGTTGAGCCGATGGCGGGCTTGGTTCAAATAAGCCAGGGCCATGCTAATGCGAACCCCGTCACGGTGGTTTAGCGGTGCGGGGCCGATTCCGGTGGCTTCGGGGTTATTCTCGTCCAGCGACTCGGGGAAACCCTCCGCCAGGCAGGCATCATAAAAGGCATTGGCGTACTGAACCATATCTGTCCGCTGATAACGGCGAACTGGAATAGGTCCTTCGGTTCCATGAAAATCGCCCTGAAAGTCCTGGTCTCGCTCGATTTTCCGGAAGAAAGGTAGGACTTTAGTGAAACCCCATTCATCGTTGCCCCGGTCCGCCCAATCGTCGTAATCCTCGGGTATGCCGCGTAAAAAGATCTGGCCGTTGACGGCGCTGGAACCACCGACGACCCTGCCGCGGGGTATGGGGATAGGTTCGGGTTGCTGTGAAGTGGCAGTCCCCACGTATCCCCAATTGTGGGGGCCGAACGCAGACCTCAGAAGGTTGTTCCCTCGCTTGAGGTCATCGGGAAGGCGGTCGAAATCGGGATAATCCGGTCCAGCCTCCAGCAGTAAGACCGACCGGTCCGGGTCCTCCGATAGACGAGTAGCCAGGACACTACCGGCAGACCCTGCCCCGATTACAATTACGTCGAATTTCATAGTTCCCCTATCCTAGTTGGGATTCCCCAGATCAAACCACCTTTCCTGGATATAGCCCCGCGGGGATAACGCCAAATATAATCCCGCATTCCAAGAGCGTCAAATGCGGTCTGATGCGGCCTGATCACTCAAATTCCCCTCTTTCATAGGGCAACCAAAGTACTGCCAAGCGTAAAATCCCCAAACAGCTTGTCTACTCCCAAGTCTCCCCCTTGGGAAGCCCTATTGCCCTGTACGACCCTGTAACCGTAAACCTCGACGGATTTCAGCAGGGTTCCGGTCGTCCCAGAGCCTCGATTGAATCCCAAAGAAATCCCGCGCCCACTCCAAGCTCAACTCGCCCACCTGAAAGTCGCTCAACGCTTGCGGCTCCCCTTGCCGACCATGGCAGGAGTTCTCAGTGGCAAGTTCATCACACTGGGCATAACCGAAATATGTTTGGTGGACGTTGATAATGCGACCAGCAAGGTCCTTGCATTGAGGTAATTAGCAAGGTAAGGGTGGTCTTGGATGGCTATGATGTCGATATGATTTTCGTAGGCAATTCGTGCGACTTCGAGAATCGTTTCTATATGTTCTGTAAGGGGCTCGACTCAGACGCCGAATAGTGGCGTATTACGTGGGTTTGGTGTCATGAATATATGCTCCTATGGGGTTTAAGGGCGTAGACCCTTGCTTAGGCGCCAAGTACTTTACGCACTTTAGGGGCGTTCAAAAAGGCGTCGCGTATCTCTGATGATCCACAGCGGTCGGCGATGTAATTTACCGTATCTCTAGATTGTTGGATCAACTCGCCTCTTTCCAGAGCACTGTCTTCCAACACAGCAACTTGGCCCAACTCGAATAGAATGGGCCAAAGAGCACGCTTTGAACCTTGGACTAAGGCCATGTCGCGGGCTGTGGTCAGAACTTCACCAGCTTCTCTCACACGACCAAGCGCAAGCAGAGCCTGACCTTTAATCCGAAGTAAATCGGGAAAGAGAACAGACCTTCCGCTATTAGCGGCTCGCTCACTGTCTTCCAGATCGTACGCCAACACCAACTCACACTGCTGCTTGGCCAAAGCCAGCTCCCCTCTTAAGACATCGGGCAACGCAGATATCATTCCGAGGTATTCTATGTTGCGTTTAGACTCCATTTGGGGGTCTTCGTATGATATCTGAAGGGCCTCTTCTGCTTCACTAAGACGCCCGCTCTCGAGGTAGGCAAGGGCGAGAGAGATTGTGAAATACCAGAGCTGCCCGGGTGTCGCCAAGTCAATCGATATTAGAGCCTCGTCAAGTGCGTGATCGGCCATGCCACATAGTCCGTATATGGCCGAGGCTGTGCCGTGGAGGAGTGCTGACATAGCTCCTGTCGCTGCGTCGGATTTTGCGATCCCGTCTTCAACCGCTGCCAGAGCCAGTCCGACATCCCCAGTCTCCAGATGGGCCTGGGAAACCATCGCCAAGGCGGCCGCTTCCAGATGCACGCTTCCGATGGAATGGCTGATATCCAGCGCTTCTTCAATCATTTCGTATCCTGCAGCGTTGGCCCCCTCGGCAAAAATGACTCCGGCCGAGTTTATCAGGTTGTCGGCTAACATGGGCTGGTCTCCAAAATTGCGCCAGGAAATGCGAGCGCCTTCCAACGCTTCCTTTGCTTCCACGAATTGTCCAACGGCGAGATGGGAACGAGCCATATCTTGCAACGTGTAGGCGATCTGATCGCCAAGGTCATACATACGGGCCATCTTCAACGAGTGTTCCCCAAATTCCAGCGCCTTGAAAAAGTCCTCTCCGGCCAGATTCTCAAGCAACATTCTCTGCCACAGAATCCGGGCTTGGGAAGGGTGATCGTTGATGTGCCCAGCCAGACTGAGCGACCGTTCTAATAACACTCGTGCCCTTTCCGGGTCAGGTTTAGCATTGATCGTTGAGTAGATGGTAACCATCGCTAGTAGGGCTGCCAATTCGAGAGCGGCATCCAAACCGACCCGCCCAAGCTCTTCTAGCTCCTGGTAACCGGACAGAGCATCGTCGAACAGGCCCCCGATTTCCTGGGTACGGCCACGAGCCATATAGAGTTCGATGAGTTGCTGGTTCGGCGTATCGCCCTGTCTAGCCAATTCAATAGCCCGAGAAAAATGAGTAGTTGCCTCATCGTTCGCGAACAGTCTTGCCGCAGCATCCCCCGCCATCACCGAGTATTCCAACGCCCGCCGGGTGTCTCCAGCTTGATTGAAGTGGTAGGCCAGTAAATGCGATTGCTCTTCCAGTCGACCACTAAAAATCTCTTCAATTGCCTGGCCAACCCGTCCGTGGAACTCTCGGCGTTCCCGCAATAGGATCGAGTTGTACGCCGCATCTCGCGTCAGATCATGCCGGAAGATGTACTCCAATTCCGGTACCCTTGCCGCTTCACGAATCAATTCCGCCCTCTGGAGAGTGTTGAGCTGCCTATCCAGGGTGATCGCCGCGTCGGATATCAAGTTGAGCACGCCGTGGTGGAACGACCGACCAATCACCGAACTCAACTGTAGGGTACGGCGGGCACTATCCCCCAGCTGGTCGATGCGCGCTGTAATCAACGCCAGCAAATTTTCCGGTATTGGCAGCTCTTCGATCCGGGTACCTGGCTTCCAATGCATTCCAGTTTGGTCTTGGGTTATGGCGCCGCTGTCGATGAGAGAGCGCATTAACTCTTCAAGAATTAGCGGGTTCCCTCCGGTCTTCGCTAGAATCATCTGACGGAGCTGGGGTGGAGAGTCAGACACGCTAAGTAGATTCCCAAAAAGTAAATCGCTTTCTCCGTCGGACAGCGCGGTCAACGAGATTTCTGTGTATCGGTGGGGGTATTCGGTCTCTGCGGTTTGCTTGATGCGCCAGGCCGGCGACTGTCGCTCGGGCCGGAAGGAGAATATCAAAAGAATCGGAACCTCATCCACGAGCGACAAATTACTATCGATCAACATTTCCACCGATGCGGGGTCGGCCCAATGCAGATCGTCCAACACTATCACCGTCGGCCTGTGAGACGCGGACGCATGAAAAATAGCGCGGTTGGCTTGGTACAGCTCTTGTTGAAGGGCTTCCCCTTGCAAGTGTGGTGCGTCTGAATCCGTTCCGACGGCAAACAACGCTTCAATAACGCGGATCACTATATTTTGGACCTGGGGTGGGAAAGCCTCTTGTGTTTTGGCAACTTTGTCGCGCATCAGTGCCAAAGGATCGGTTTCCTCGATACCATATATCTGACGAGCGAGTTGCAAGAACAGCCCGAATGGGCGGGCCGTTTCGTAAGAAACTCCGTGGCCTTCGACCCAGGGCGCTTCGCTGCCAGCGATCCTTCTCCATTTGGCCTTGGCATCCTCTAGCAGGCTGGTTTTCCCGATCCCGGCCTCACCTATCAGGCAGACTATCCCACCGACTCCTAGGTGAAGATTCTCGAAGGCCTGGGTCATCGCTGAAATTTCGTTATCACGTCCAACTAGACGGGCACTCAGCCCCTCTATGCCTCTCAATCTGCCGGGAACGGCCTTCGGACCTATCACTCGATAGGCTGGCACAGGCTCACTCTTGCCCTTGACCTCAATCCCTCCCAGACTTTCAAAGTCGAAGATCGGTGCAATTAGATTGTAAGTATCGGCAGCGACTTGCACCGTACCCGTTTGAGCGGTCTGCTCCATACGGGCTGCGAGGTTGATTGCGTCACCCATGGCGGTATACTCGACCCGCATGTCGGAACCGACCTCGCCTACGACCACCAAGCCGGTATTGATTCCGACTCGTACGCCGAAGTCCAGGTTCCATTTGCTCTTTACTTCCTCTTGATAAGCCCGGATACCCTGAACGATGTGCAGACCAGCCAATACTGCTCTCTGAGGGTCGTCTTCGTGGGCGATCGGCGGGCCGAAGAAGGCGAGGATAGCATCTCCCATGAGGCGTGCCAAAGTGCCCTCGTACCGGTATATTGGGGAGATGAGGTACTCAAACGCCCCATTCATGATCTCGGCCCACTCTTCTGGGTCCAGACTCTCGGCTGCGGCCGTCGATCCGGTAACGTCGCAAAACAGCATGGTAACGACGCGGCGTTCGCTAGAAGCGACATCGTTGCGAGTCCCTTCCAGCTTGGCGAGTAGCTCCTTGGGGATGTACTGTTCAAGCCTGGCGCGGGATTTGTCCGCCTCTAGTGCAGGCTCATCTACCTGTGGAATTGTACGGGGAGAAATATCCGCCGCCGGAAGCGAGCTATCGAGATGTAGATCACGCTCTGCGGCAGCCAAATAGGCCAAAACATCTTGATTTTCAGGGTCAAGCCGTAGAGCGGATCGGGCACGATCCCCTACGGTCTTCCAATCCTGATTAGCAATCGCCGCTTCGGCCTGATCTAAAAGGAGGTCGATCTGTCGTTGAACCCGCTCGCTTGGCATAATTAGGAATGGTAATACCGAGAGTGCGGATTCGTCCACTGTACTCGGGGGTCTTGCGCGCGTTGACCAGAACTGGTGAAAATCAGGATCATCAAAATGACTTCTTTATGATCTATTATCACCGAATCACACACCCCACCGCCCACTGTCTTCCAGGCCAGTGTTGGAGATGGTGTATTGGGCGAAAGGGAGAGCCCCCTCAACAAAGAGGTTGGGGGGAAATGCGCTATCAAACAAACAGGACGTTGGCCGAACGGTTACCTACTGACACTATCGTTTCATAGTGTCTCAGCGACTCCGGCAATCTCTGAAGATAGCCTGACTTTTTTATGTGTTGAGCAGTTCAGGCTGGAGAATGACAGACCATAGCTGTTCGTGGCATGTCCTAATCGCGAGCAGCCCGAATCTCGATCCCTGAAGACTCTTCCTGCAGGCGAACCGCTATCGTCCGGTCACTATTGCTCCAGCCTCGGTTCATAGCATGCATCATGATTTGTTCTACCAGGTTCGCCACCGGCATAGGCACGCCGCTGTGCCGGCCCAGGTCTGTCGCTAGCCCTAGGTCCTTTCGGGCCAGGTCCAGGGTAAAGACTGGTGGGTCGAACCCTCCCTGGAAAACTGTTGTCAGGCGTTCGGCCATTGCGCCCACTGGGCCGCGGCTCCCAGTGTCCAAAAGGACGGGAAGCTCGACACCAGCCTTGATGCCAAGCGCCAGAGCTTCGGCGACCACCTGCTGCATTGCGATGGTGGTCATATTGTGAACGAGCTTGCAGACATTAGCCGATCCTAGTCCTCCTGTGTAGACCACTTTGTCGGCGAAGGCGTCAAGGATTAGATGCAGTCGGTCGAATATATCCCGTTCCCCTCCTGCCATCACGATCACACCTCTGTCCAGTGCGTCCAAAGGGCTGCTCAATACTGGGGTATCCATCACGTGAGCTCCCTTCTGTTTGAAGAGCGGCTCGAGGCTCCGGATAAGGTCCGGGCCACAGGTGGACATGTCCATGTAGATTCCACCAGGCCGGATCCCTTCTAGTATCCCTTCAGGGCCATTCACCACCTGTTCGACAACTTGAGGCCTCGGTAAACAGGTGGCGACTACATCGCAAAGCTGCGCGACCTCCGCCGCAGACCCGACGAGTCGTGCACCACCATCCAGTAAAGGCCTAGTCGCTTCCTCTCGGGCGTCATAGACTACCATCGGGTAACCTGCTTTCTGTATGTTGACTGCCATTGGTGTGCCCATCTTGCCCATGCCTATGAACCCGACCGTGTCCATATTTTCGCCCTCCTAAGCTTGGTTTGTTCCAAAAGATTATCACATGACAGCCACAGACAGCGCCGGTTCACACACATCGCCATTGGTTTGTCCATTCGTCTGTCTACACGCTATCCTCGAATAGTATTCGACCTCCACAGTTGGCAGGTTGCGCGTTGTTGATCACGCCCTATTGGGGCTTAGGTCGGATACGAGCCGGCGATATATTTCCTCGATCTGGCAGCAATGTTCGATCGCAAGTTTGCTTGAACCGAGTCTGCGCCCGGCTTTTTGAGACAGGCTCTCTCCCCCGTCCCCACCATAAAAATGCAATCAAGGGTTATGACAGGTACGCCAAGCAGCCGATGTTACACTATAAATCTGACTGGATTTCCTTTCTATTTGCAGAACTAAATAACCAATGACCTAAGGCAAGGCCAATTCCAGTGTAAATCGGGACGGATCAATTGCGTACACGTCGTTGCCACGAGCGAACAGAGACTTCGAGACCGATCGCCTGAGCCAGTCGAAGGGTCTTATGCGAAGGGATGGTTCGACAGGCACACCACGAGCGAATCAAATCGTCGCAGCCGATCATCCTGGGCTCGTCGAAAGACGAGCCTCCGAATCCCAGTTCAATCAGAAACAAGGAGCCCACTCTATGCAAGGGTTAGTGCGCTACTTCGAGGACGTGCGGATCGGCGAGGAGTTACCCGTCCTTCAAAAGCACATCAACTTGGCAAGGATGATGGCCTATGGGGCGGCAACCTGGGATTTCATCCGAATTCATTACGACGCCGATTACGTTCGACAGCAAGGGTTCGACGCACCCTTTGTTGATGGGCAGATGCTGGGCGGCTATTTGGCCCAGCAGGTTCAAGATTGGGCCGGACCCGACGCTTTCCTGCGCAAGCTGGGCTTTCGCAACCGGGTCATGGTCTATCCCGGCGACGTGTTGACCTTCCACGGAGTGGTTACCGCTTCTCAGACCCACGGAGACGAAGCCTTGGTGGAGTGCGACCTGTGGGTGGAAAACCAGAAGGGCGACCGGGTCGTCCACCCGGCCAGTGCCGTGGTGCGTTTTCCTAGGAGAGGCGACAGCGGAGGTGCGCCTAGGTGAACCTCCGCAGAGAGTTTCTGCCAGGGCAAGTGACGCGTTGCCTGGGAGGCATTTAGGTGTTTCGCCCTTCGGCATTGTCGGACCTGAAGGTCTTGGAGTATGGGGACATGGTCCCTGGGGCCTACTGCGCTCGTCTGTTGGCTGATGCCGGAGCCGATGTGGTAAAGGTGGAGCCTCCCGCCGGCGACTCTGCCCGGCAGACGGGGCCGTTTCCCGGAAACGTGAAGGACGCGGATTGGAGCGGTCTTTACCTTTATCTAAATGCCAATAAACGGGGCATTACCCTCGACGTAGCCCAAGATCAAGACTGGGCAGCTTTCCAGAAATTGACGGCTCAGGCCGACATTTTGGTGTTGGACCACACCGCAAAAGAGATCGATAGACTAGGACTGCGAAGGCACGACCTTGAACACCTGAACGCCAGCTTGATAGTCACCGCCATCACGCCCTTCGGACTAACCGGCCCCAAGCGGGATTACATTGGCGATGACTTGATAGCGGTCAGCGCCGGTGGCATGGCCCATGCGACACCCGGCATACCCGACATGATCCACGACCCGGAAAAGGAACCGCCGCTGCGGGCCAACGCATACGTCGGCGACATGCTGGCTGGTGTCCAAGGGGCCATGGCTATCATGGTGGCGGTGTTGGGCCGGAGCTTGAACGGCGAGGGCTGCGAAGTAGACGTGAGCCGCCAGGAAGCAGTATCAATGGTACTTCCCTTCGAGCTTGCCCACGCATCCCACCACGAAGCAAAGAAGCGGGAACCAACCATCTTCGGGGCCATGCCCAATGCATACCTTCCCTGCAGCGACGGCTATGTGGTAATCATGGCGGTCATAGACGCTCACTGGAAGGCACTGATGGACCTGACTGGCAATCCTGATTGGGGAGAAATCGAGATTTTCGCCAACGCCCAGGAACGGGCTCGCAATTGGGACGCGTTGGAGCCGTTGTTGCTGGCATGGACCATGAATCATACCGGCGCCGAAATCACACGCCTCGCCCAAGGGAGGGGCATCCCATGTTTCCCGGCTTACACGGTGGGAGAGATGGTGGAGTCGGAGCACGTCAAAGCCCGTGAGTTTATGTGGCAACTGGAAGGCCCTCAGGGCCAAAAATTTAAGCTGCCCGGTTATCCGGTGCGCATGGGCGCGACACCCTGGCAACTCCGGCGCCGGGCCCCAAAGTTCGGCGAGCACAACGCAGAAGTTCTCGCCGAGTGGCTCAAATAAGCGTTGCGCCGAACTGATTAAAATCCGTGCCGCTAACTATTTGCAAACCCGAGCAGTCAAAAAGTCCCCCTTTCGTAAAAGGGGGATTCAACCCGTCGATCAAGTTTGTTCGCCTATTCAGGGGCCAACAAAAAATGTTTAGTGCTGTTTAGTGCGTGGCAGCAATATTGGCAATGAACAACCAGCCGCTAAAAGGAATCAGAGTCGCCGACTTCGGTCAAATCGTGGCCATGCCTTTTACCGCCCAAATCTTGGGCTGGCTGGGGGCAGAGGTAATTTTGGTGGAAACCAAACACCGGCTGACCACCAGAGTATGGCCGCCCTTTGCCGAAGCACAGCCGGGAGTGAACCGCAGCGGCGGCTTCAATACCATAAATAACACCAAGCTGGGTGTTACTCTCAACCTCCGGGAACCCCAAGGAATGGAGCTTGCCAAGCGGCTGATTTCAATCAGCGATATCGTGGCCGAAAATTATTCCACCGGCACCATGGAACGTATGGGAATTGGCTACCAAGAGATGCAACGGTTACGTCCCGACATCATTTATTTATCCCTTGGCGCATTCGGTCGCACCGGCCCCATGAAGGACCTGGCGGGATTTCACAGCGTGATCAACCTGTTCAGCGGTCTAGCGGCTGTCACCGGTCACCCCGGTTCTCACCCGCGCATTTTGGGCGGCATATTCCCCGACCCGTTCAGCGGTTGTTACTGCGTGCTGTCCCTCTTGGAAGCCCTGTATCACCGGTCCAAAACGGGTGAAGGCCAATATATCGAAGTCGCGATGACCGAGGCCCTAGCTACCCTTCTGCCCGAGGCGGTCATGGCTTACACCCTCAATGGAAAAGAGCCGGAACGGGTGGGCAACAAGCATCAGGACAAAGCTCCTCATGACGTATTCCGTTGCAAAGGCGACCAGAAGTGGGTGGCTATTTCCGTGGAAAACGAGGCCCAATGGGAAGCCCTGTGCCGGGTTTTAGACCGTCCCGAATGGCAGCAAGACCCACGTTTCGCTGACGACGAAAAGCGCTTGGATAACCAGGATGTTCTCACACCGCTTATCGAGGCTTGGACATTAGCCAAGTCGCCAGAAGAGGTTGCCCGCGCGTTGCAGCAAGCGGGAGTTGCTGCGGCGCCGGTGCAGGATTCCGCGGAAGTACTGACGGACCCCCACCTTATAGACCGGGGGTTCGTGACCTGGGTAGACCATCCGGAAACGGGTAGCCGGCCCATGGGCACGGTGTCTTGGGCCATCGATGGCGAAAAGCCCAAGGATTTCCGTCCCGCGCCTCTTATGGGCGAGCATAACCGGTCCGTGTTCTGCGATTTGCTGGGCTTGCCGGAGGAAGAGGTGGCGCGGCTCATCGAGTCCGGCGTCATCGAGTAAATGAAAGATATATCTCGCCCATTGCAGGAGAAGTAATGAGCAAAAACATTGTCGAAGTCGACCCCGACAAATTCCCATGGTTGGACTTGCGTCGCTACACCTTTAGTTTGGCCGCCGAGAACTCAGGAATTGTTTACCTATCGGGCCAGACTGCTAGCGAGTACGACCCCGATCCGGGAAAAGTGGTCTGCAAAGGCGACCTGTTGGATCAGACCAGGGTCATTTACGAAAAGCTGGGGGTGATCCTAGACGCAGCCGGTCTCAGCTTCGACAACGTCGTGCAAACCGTAGACTACGTCGACCCTGTGGCCCTGCCCCAATACCGGCAAACCGGCGAGATTAGGCGACAATACCTGGGCGGCACCCCGGTTGGTTCCACGGGAATCTGTGTGGAGCGCCTGCTGCGTCCCGATGCCTTGATAGAAGTCAGCGCCATCGCCATGGATGGCGAAAAGGAGCTGGTTAACCCTTACGCCGATCAGTTCGCCCAAGTAACCTACGTGCCGGGAGTTGAAGTGGACGGCATCATCTGGCTGTCCGGTTTCATTGGTTATGAGGACGACAACGGCGCACGCAAATATTCCAGGGATACCAACCGGCAGGTAGAACTGTCCTACGGGATCATATCGGGTGTCTTGGAAGCTGCCGGGTCGGTCCCCGGCGATGTGGTAAAAAGCCTGGATTACATTTCTCCCCAAGCGCTGCTCCAATACCCCGATAGCGCCGCAGCCCGCCGCGACTTCTACCAAGGTTCCTACCCGGCGGCCACCGGCATACCCATCAACCGGCTGCTTCGCCCGGAAGGGCACGTGGAGGTGGAGACCATCGCCGTGAAGGGCGGTAGCCGGGAAGAGATACGAATTCCAGAGTGGGACCGGCGCTACCAGGAATTGACCTACCACCCTGGCATCAAGAAGGGGCACATGCTGCACATCTCCGGGCAGGCGGCGGTGGACCACACTAACGGAGAAAGCGTCGGCGGCTTTGACATGACCGCCCAAGCGGACAAGGCCTACGAAAACATTGCCCGGGTGCTGTCGGAGGCGGGTTATTCCATGGACGACGTTGTGAATACTATAGAATGGATTGCCCCCAACGGGTTGATGGGGTACCGGGGCACCCAAGACGTGCGCCGCAAGTACTTCGGTGAGAGCTTTCCTTCAGCCACCGGGGTGATCATCCACCAAATTTTACGACCGAAACTACTCTTCGAGGTTACTGCTGTGGCATTGGTTTAGCGGAGTTTTGGCTGAGGCGATAAAAGCTTTCTATTAGCCTTGGCATCTTCGAATAATCTAAGGTAAACGGGTAACACTCATAGTTTGCTCTAGCCGAGAATTTTTCACCCGGCGAATCGTCACGCTACACACCTTGTCACGCACAAGTTGGTGGTGAGCCAGTCGAACCACTTTGCGCATTCAGACCCTTCGACAAGCTCCGGGCGAACGGACGATTCAAATTCATATCTCCATACTTTTATCCGTAGGTGCACTAAGAATCGGCCTGTTCCTCTTGGCCATCAACCGTTGGCTCATCGGCCAGTTCTTCTTCCTCAGACTCTTCGACAGACTCCTCGACGCCAGCTTGTTCCTGGGTGGCGGCCGCCCGCTGGTTTTGCTGCTGTATCATCCAGTTCTGTAGCCAGCGGCGGAACTCGTCCAGAGCCGGTGGGGACACGTAGAAGACTTCAATGTCCTGGGGGAACTGGACCTGATGCCGCTCGCTGATCAGCAGCAGGCCAACCTCATTTTCCCCCAGGGTGGAGTCGATTTGACTGGCAATGTGATCGTATCGGGTTTTGTTGGCCTCGGTAAACCATTCCTGTAGTTTTTGGGCGACGGCGCCGCTGGCAAGAGGGACCATCATGCACCGCTGTAAATCCAGGGTTTCCAACAAGATTTCGGTGTCTTCGGTCGCTTCCAATGCCGCACCGTCGTCACACTTGGATTTCACGAAGGCGTGGCTTCGTTGGTCCGCTTGGGATAGTTGCGATAGTCCCGTTTCCCCACCATCGGGAAGGCTTTCGTGGTAGATGTGGTGCAGCCCGCCCAAAGCCGCAACAAGGGACTCCACCTGCGTTTGCATCTGGTCCCAGTATTTCTGTAGTACAACAACGCCTTCGGGAGCATTGGCCTGGGGTCCGTATACCAAAGGCACCAACAGAAGCTTTCTGCGACCTTCGTACTGACCGACGGCGGGCCTGGATATTCGACCTAGCTCCTGAGCCATGGGAGCACCTCTTATTTATCTAATGCCCATTGGCTGAATAAAATCGCCAACACATTGTCTTAGAAAACGTGGATCGGCCAATCGGCAATTACGTCCTGCTTCGGAAGACTACTCTCACCAGAGATGGCGAAATTGGGTGGCTACAACTGCTTCATAAGGCGGAGCGCCGAAAATGGGCCCGGAGAGCAAACCAATACTTTGGGCGAATTGATTCATTCGGGCCACGGCATTTTCGGTGATGCTGGAGTCGTAGTACGGCAGGTCTCGTTCCACCAACCCGGCTATGAGGCCAGCCTCTGCCTCCGGGAACACCCGGTTGCCCACCTCGGTCGCTAGAGTTGGGTTTCCTCGGAGCGCTTTTTGAGTCCTTACGATGGCCCGTACCGCCGCTGCTGCGCCGTTTGGGTCACGGGCGATCAGGTCGTCGGTGGTGACCAATGCCGCAAATGTGAAATCCTGGGACGCCGGAGGGCCGATGCCGCGCCTCACGTCCAAGACCACACTGCCAGCGCCACTGCGCACCGCTATCTCGTTGCCCATGGCGTTGGCCCAGAACCCATCGATTGTGCCTTCTTTCAGAAGGCGGGCAGCGTGAACCCCGAACGAGACGCCGGGGCCTCCCGCGCCGGGCACTGCCCCGATCTCTACGTGGTCTCTCTCCGGGTCTATCCCCGCTTCGGCCAGGAGTCCCCTTAGTGCCATGTCGGGACCGGGAGCAGCACCGATGCGAAGCCCCTTGATCGCTTGGACGTCGCCCTTTTCCGCCCCCAGGTCCGCCCGTAGGATCAGCAGCCAGTAGGTCTTTTGGGCCAAGGTGGCCAGCAGCTTGGCGCCTTTCCACCGAGGGAAGGCCGACAAAGTGGCGTGGGCCGATCCTGCCACGAAGTCCAGTTCATTATCCCGCAGCGCCTCCATAGTTTTGGGCAGGGGGAAAACGTGGCGCAACTCTGCGTCCAACCCCTCGGCTTTCAGAAACCCCAGTTCCACGGCGGCGATTGCGGGAAAATAGGAATTGGAAATAAGGTCGGGAACACCTATGCGCATGGCTGTCCGGTTCTTGCTCCAATTAATTGGATAGGTTTAGTGGACCTGTTTTTTTGATTAGAAACCCACAGTCTAGTTGAACCGGCTATAGACCCAGGGCCTTCACCCCGGCCTTGGCGATGGACTCATCGTCTATGCCGCTGGGCAGGCCTCCCACGCCGATGGCGCCAATCACCGCGCCTTCGTGGAATACGGCCACACCGCCGGGGATGGCGATTAGCTGAGGGTCGCCGAAGGATTCCACGGGGCGGTTCTGGGAGCTAAGTTGCTCGCCGAATGCCAGAGTGTCCATGCCACGGATGGCCGAAGTGTAGGCTTTCCGGATAGCGAAGGTGGGCCTCCGGCACCGGTCCATGCGAGCGTAAGCCAGCAGGTTTCCCGCATCGTCAACCACGGCCATGTCTACCTTGGCGCGGCTAGAGTCTTTATTGTAATCGGCGATCATTGCGGTAATGGCGGCTTGGGCTTGTTCCAGTCCCAACATGTTCTTTCCGTACATGAGTGCGTCTCCTTGAGCGAAATTGGCAACGAACGAAATTGGCAACGAATAAGATAAGGGAATGAGATAAGGCCAAATATACAACTGCTGGTCGGCTATAGCAAGGAACCTGAAAGATGAAGCCACATGGGGCCGATATTGCCGGTCCATGCCTGCTACGTGCCGGGCTGTTCCGAGACCTCCGAGGATTCTAAACCAAAGCCAAAGTGGATTCCAAATAGATTCGCACGTAGGCGATGTAGTTTTCACCTTGGTATTAGTTTAGGAAGCTATCGTCGCCGCAGAATGCCCAGTAAAAAGCTTTGGCGACAAGTTTGCTATTGGTATCCCCGCTGAACCGATGGTCGCAGTTGGGCACCTTTTTCACCTGAAAAGAGTTTGCCGCCATCGGGCCAAGGGCCAACGCGTAGGCTAAAAAGCCAGCCACGGGGTCCTCGCTGCCATAGGCCAAGAATATATCACCCGGGAATTGTGTGACGCCCTCATAAAAAGGGTCGCCCACGCTGTCGTAGGCGGACAACAGCAGGATGCGTTTCACCTCCGGGTATTGAAACGCCGTAGCGCCTACGGCAGAACCCCCTGAAGAAAAGCCAGCCAGATACAGAGTGGGCGCCGAGGTTCCGCAAATTTCCTGGGCTTTTTCCAGGGAGAATTCCACGGCGTTGGCCAGACTCTCCAGCAACAACCGGTTCCAACTGGCCCCCTTGTAAGAATAGGGCTCCCAGGGTAGTTGGACTTCCCCATCGGGTCTCGGTGCGTTGTAAGTAACCAGCGAGCCGAGGTTTCGTTCTTGAAAATGCTGGGCGAGCTTCATCCAACGGTCTTGCGACAGTCTTTCAGTTCGCCGGATCCCGGAGAGTTGACGATAATGACGTGAGAATCGGTGGCGTAAGCGGACACAGGGATATCATAGGAGACCTTCTCGCCTAAGTGGTTTTCTGTCTGCTCATTAAGCAGGACGTCTATTCTGTCCATTGAGGACTCTCGCATAATGGGCTAGGTCAGTTTGGCCGGAGCGGTCCGCGGCGCGCCGAGCATTTAGAGATTTGCCGACCGTTTAGATTGGAAGGCCTCCTAGCCCTTGAATATTGACGCCCAGTTGCCTCGCCAAGTCCGGAAAGTCATCGGCCACGATGTCGTGATGTGGGTTGGGTTCCAGGTCGGGTGGTCCTTCCGTACCCCATTCATCCAGGCGGCGCACGAATGCAGTCTTAAAACCGGCATTCTTTGCTGCGTCTAGGTCGAAATTGTGACAGGCGACCATGCAGCACTCTGCTGGATTTAACTGTAGCCACTTTGCGGCCGTTAAATAGGCCGCTGGCAAGGTCTTGTATTTTCCTATGGCTTCACATGAAATTACGGCGTCCCAACTCAGGTTGTTCCTTTTGGCGGTGTCGATAATGATTCTAAAGCTGAGAATGGTCAACGAGGCGCAGATGAACTTCTCGCGCAATTTAGGCAATACCGCCGGGAAGTCCGGCCAAGCTTTCAGGTTATGGGCTGTCCGCCAATTAATTTCGTGCCGGTCCTCAGGGGTGAAGGCGTCGAGGTTGTTTTCAGCGATTATTTCGTCTAGCACAACCCGGTGCGAGTCGTCGAAATTATAATCGGGGGGCGAATGTTCTCCCAAGTTAATCATCCGGCGCAGGGACCGGCGCCGCAACTCGTTGGCAATGAAAGCCCAGTCTTTATCCAGGCCATATTTGGCCCCCGCCTTGGCCAATGCACTGCTAAAACCGGTATGCCAATCAAGAATCGTACCACCGGTATCGAAGGTCAGGGCTTTCACGTCCTCAAAGCTCATAGGGCCGTTGCTCCTAGCGCGTTTTTACGCCTTGGTCACGAACTCGTCAAAAGTAGGCTCCCGCATCCCCTCTTCCGATCAGACTAAAACCCATCAATGCGGCTAAGTCTGATCGGGCAACCAAGTCCCCCTTTTGTAAAGGGGGATACAGGGGGATTTCGTCCTCGCAAAATTCACGATTCGCAGACGAAGTAGCAATGGTGGAGGAATAGTAACTTTAGCCGCAACGATTGTCCAGGTAGGAGTAATTGCGTACACGATGTCACGGGCACGGCATGCCGTGCCCCTAGAGAATAATCAAGATGGGCCAGGGAATTATCGCCCTTGTTTATCGCTCTTGTTTATCGTCCCTGTTTTATGAAGTCGCTGACCTGCTCCCCGATCACCATCGTAGTGACATTGGTGTTGGCCCGGATGCAGTCGGGCATAATGGAAGCATCCACCACCC
>MUCU01000026.1 GCA_002817055.1 SAR202 cluster bacterium Io17-Chloro-G7
GACGAAGCCATTGACTCGGGTGCAGCTCTTCTGTAAACATTCTTACAGTTTAAAACTAATTTTAAAATCTGTCCAAAATGTCAACACGCCCTAGTACATGATCCAGTTATATTTGACTATCAATTTGATGCCCCCATCCTAACCTTCCCCCGAAATGGGGGAAGGGACTAATTCTCTCCCCCTTCACGGGGGAGAGTTAGAGTGGGGGTAAACTCGTATTTCTTAGTTTCATATAGAACTAGTACTAGCCCTCAAGATACACCGGAAGATTTTTTAAATGCCTAGTTCTCAAGGTCTAATAGAAACAATCGCGGTCCTCAGCCCCGGCGACATGGGTCATGCCGTCGGTCGTTTACTCCGGGAGCATGAGGTCAAAGTTCTCACATGCTTGGAAGGCCGGAGCCCTCGCACCAGATCATTGTCGGAACAAGCGGGAATAATCGATGTTCCCACGATGGAAGAATTGGTCGTGCAATCCGACCAGATTTTTAGCATCACGGTGAGCGAAGCAGCGCCGAGACTGTGCCAGCAAGTGGCCGATGCCGTAGCGGCAACAGGAACGAGTTTGTTGTTCGCAGAGTGCAACGCCATTGCTCCCCAACTTTCCCGGCGAATGGAAAGTGTCATCAACGCAACGGGCAGCCGGTACGTTGACGCTTCCATTATCGGGGGCCCACCCAGAAATGGCTCAAGCCCCCGCTTTTACGTGTCGGGGCCTCATGCTACGGAGATGGAGGGGCTGATTGAACGGGGCCTGGATGTCCGTGTAATAGGCCAAGACACAGGACAGGCGTCGGGAATAAAGATGTGTTATGCCGCTATGACTAAAGGCTCGGCGGCGTTGTTTACCGAGTTACTCATGGCAGCGGAAATGTTGGGGCTGTCGCAAGAGTTGCTGGCCGAATTTCAGAGCAGCCAACCGGCTGTTCATCAACGCATGGAAGGATGGCTGCCCGGATTGCCAGCCAAGGCCAACCGCTGGGTAAGCGAGATGCAGGAAATCGAAGCGACATTCGATGGCTTGGGGCTCACTCCCCTGATTTTCCAGGGAGTGGCGGATATGTACCGTCTGGTTGGCGGCACTCCCATGGGAACAGAGACGCCGGAAAACAGAGACGAATCGAGAACCCTTGGGGACACAATTCAACGTTTGGCTGGCCATATGAAGCAGGTCTAATTACTTTAATTCCGGGAATCTTTTACAAAAAGCCCAGGCGCGTAAATGATACGCACTTGGGCTTTTTGTAAATTGTCTGGTTTTCGCCAACGGGGTTGTTAGGCTTCGGTCTGCTCCGTCTGGCTGCCAGCCACGGTGATTGTAATGTGGGCCATAGAGGTGCTATCGGGAGCGCCATGCCAGTGATTTTCCTGGGCGGGAATCAGCACCACGTCGCCTTCGGTAACGACGAGGGTCTCGGTATCATTGACAACTTTCCCAGTGCCCTCGGTTATCAGCAAAATCTGATCGCCCGAGTGCTTGTGGAATTTGTTCCGGGAACCAGCGTCAAACTTAACGATCCCGAAGTTAAAATTGCCGCTGTCGCCCGGGTCCAAAATCGGCTGCCGCCAAACTTGGGTGCCGGTCATGAGACCGCCTGTCATTTCCGCTTTGGTTATCGGCACATCACTCATTGTTACTTTCTTCATTTTTGCTCTCCTCCAAATTGAAGTAATAGCCTACGTCCCGGGGTATAGCTCGACGAAGGCAGGCGTGGATTATAATACCTTGGTGGAGCCACCAAGTCCATAAGTCACGGCTGTTAGCTTGGGCCTCCCTGTTTCATCTCCTCCAAAGACCCAGAGATGGCGCGAGCCAGATCGGTCGGCCTGTGAGCGTACTCCGGCGTTGGGTACCATTCATAATCGAAGCTGCGCAACACCGTCCCGTCTATGCTGCAACGCAAGTTGGATACAATTACTTTGAACCCGAGTTTATTGGTCGCTTGTTCGGCCAGCATTTCCAACACTACTTCGGGGCAATCATGCACCACCAGGAATCCCCCTTCTTTTTCGCCGTCGGTCACTCTGGCCCGGAGCACTTGACCCAAATGGTCCATATTCACAATGGTGTAGCTGCGCTCGGTCCTCCCAAAGTCGGGCCAGCCTATGTTAATTACCCCGCCCACTTCCCAATGGTGCATGATGGGGTTACCTCCGTTCGGGTTTTCGGTAACCTGTGAAACCGGTTATCTCATTGGCCAATTAGCGCGAAGAAGGCGCAATGCGGAAACGAACAGACTCGGATTCAAATCGAAAGTTGTTCCCGCGAAGCCTTCGCCCCAATTCGGATTATTCCGGGGACACGCCTACTAAGCGCCCGCCTAGTATCACGGCCTCGACGCTCCGCAAACATTCCATATTTTCCAGAGGGTTGCCTTCCACCAAAATAAGGTCAGCCTCTTTGCCTTGCTCCACCGTGCCTAGAGAGTCCAACTTGCCCAAGGCTTGGGCTGCGTTTCGAGTCCCGGTCATGATGGCTTGCATGGGAGATAAACCAAAATCAGCCATTGATATGATTTCCGCTTGGAAGTCGCCAAAGGGATATGAGCCCCAGCCGCAGTCGGAGCCACCGATCAAATTTGCGCCCATATCGACCATCTTCCCAAACGCCTCAATACGTTCGCGGTGACCGTTTGTAATACGCTGGAGCATCTCCGCATCAACCTTGCCTAGTGGGCCTTGTTTTTGCATCTCCAGCAACTGAATCTGGCGGCTGATTCCTATGGCGTGGGTCGGGTTAAGCCAAGTTCCGGAAAGGGCCAAGCGTTCGGCGGTAGCCTGATCGTACTTGTAAGAACCGTCGGGTTCGGCGAAGAAACAATGGAAGATCATATCCACGCCAGCATCCAATGCATTGTTGATTGACACGGTCGAGCGGCAGTGGGCAGCCACTGGTCTAGCCCGGTTATGGGCCTCGCATACAATGGCCTTGAGTTCACCTACAGTGTATGAAGGACGGTAGGGATCGCTGGTTAGGGTGCTACCCCCGGACGCCGTAATTTTTATTAAGTCGGCCCCCTGCTTGATCAAATAGCGCACTTGCCGGCTTACCCCGTCAATGCCGTCCGCTTCACCACCCATGTACCAAAGATGGCCGCCAGTGGTGGTGAGGGGTGGGCCGGATACCAAAAACCGCGGTCCATCTACCAACCCCATGCTTATTCCCTGTTTGACGGAAAATGCGGTGGTGTTCCAAGACCCGCAATCGCACAGCGTGGTCACACCCGAACGCAAAGCGATAGTAGTGTTTCGGGCAGCACGCAGCAGGCGAACGTCGTCGGTGTCCTCGGCTACCTCCTCTCCTGTGCGACCGTCTCCCGGCATGTTGGTGTGGCTGTGACAGTCTATCAATCCAGGCAATAAAGTGCATTGAGGCAAATCGAAGACCCTTTGATCGCCCGCCGAATTCACCATTGCCGCTATCTCTTGATTAGCTCCGACCTCTTCACTGGCGCCAATCCAGTGGATGAGGTTTTCCTTCAGTACGACGGTTGGGCCCTTTACGGGATGACCACCCAAGCCGTCGATAAGCAATCCGGGTTTTATGACGGTAACTGTTGATGATTCCAACTTTGTCTCCTAGGGCAAATCCAAGGCAGGTCGAGTAATAACTGCCAGGCAAGATTATAGCCTACGCAGCTAGTAGCGGACCGATGCACTCTCTAGATGCCCCAATTGCCCACATGCAGGTCATCACCAACGCGGGACCGGCCCGGCGTCAGAGGGGCTACCTACGCTCTCTGAGCATCAAGAAGGCCAACGGTATGGAGGAAACAAGAATCAGCAGCAACGCCGGCGCTGCCGCTCGGGCGAAGAATGCCTCGGAAGCGGCCGCCCAAATGGAGGTCGCCAACGTCGTGAAGCCGATGGGACTTAAAATGAGCGTGGCTGGCAACTCTTTCATTGTTAACAAGAAGACCAGAGCAGCGCCGGATAGGACCCCCGGCAGTACTAGAGGAAGGGTAACCGACGTAAACACTTGCAAGGGCGCCCTACCCAACCCTCGGGCCGCTTCTTCCATTCTCGGGCTAACCTGTAGCAAAGAGGTCCTAGTCGCACCGACAGCGGGTGAAAGGTAAAGTAAGGCATAGGCGAAAATAAGCATTCCAGTCGTCTGGTAGATGGGCGGGGCATAGTTTACGCCAAAGAATACCAAACCCAAGGCGATGGAGATGCCGGGGAGGGCAAAACCGATATAGGTGACCCTTTCCAATGCGGTGCTGAAGAAACCGGGATAGCGGACCGACAATACAGCGACTGGCAATGCAGCCGCCACCGTGGCCAAAGCAGCCAGGCCCGAAACAACGAGTGAATTCCGGGCCGCTGCCCACTGGAACAGGAGCGGTTCTCCGGCGGAGACGCCCCGGTACACCCAGTAAGTAAGTATCGACATTGGCACCAATAACGAAACGGCGACAACAATGCCGCAAAACGCCAACGAAGGCCAACGCCAGCGTCCAAGCTTAACGACCGCAGTCGGCCTAGTGGCTCCGGCCCCGGTGGTATAGTACCGGGCGGAACCCCGGGAAAATGACTCACCAACCACCATGCTCAAAGCCAGTGCGACCAGCACCAGGGACATCGCTGCTCCCAGCGTTCGGTTCAAGCCCCCGTACTCAACGAAAATGGCCGAGGTGAAGGTCTCGTAGCGCAGTAGAGACACGGCCCCAAAATCACTGAGAGTGTAGAGAGCGACCAGTAGTCCCCCGGCGGCTAAGGCAGGTCGCAACTGACGAATTATGACGTTGAAAAAAGTGGACCAAGCGTTGCGGCCCAAGCCTCGGGAGCTTTCCTCCAAAGCCGGGTCCATGCGGAGCAAACCAGCCCGAACCGTCAGTAGCACATAAGGGTAGCTCAACAGTGTCAAGGCGAGCATTGCCCCAGGGAAGCCGCTAATGTCCGGCAGCCTTTCCACCCCAAACAGACTTTCCAGCAAGCCCTGAAGCATGCCCCGAGGCCCCAAAACCAAGACAACTATGAAACCGCCAACATAGCTGGGTATCACCAGAGGCAAGGCTATAAGCACCGCCCAAGTCTTGCGGAAGGGTAGGTCGGTGCGCACGGTCAGCCACGCCAAAGGCACTGCCAAAATCGCGGAACCGATAGTGACGGCTACGACTAATAGAAGGGTGCGCCCCAAGATCTCAAGTATGCGCCACCGGAACAGGGCGTCGGTCGTGCCTAACCCCTCGCTGGCTGCCCGCACCACAAGGTAGATTGGAGGTAGGAGCACGGCGGCGGCTACCACGAGCGCCGGAACCCAGACGATAGCCGAAGGCCGCGGGGGTCTGGAAAACAGCCAGCCCAAGGCAACAGACCTGGACGCGGATCTTAACGCCGTGGTTCCTCCTCTGAGCATACCAGCCTTGTTACTGCCGTGTTGGGAACGATTCGCTCACCATTCCAAACCCCACTACCGGGGAACTTCATAGGGAACCCACCTGTTAAGCCTCTACTGGTGGGGCATGGTACTGTTTGAGCCCGGTATAGCAAGAACATGGCGGCTGCCTTCACTACATACAAGTAACTACATACCAATAACTGCACCCAAGTCATTGACTATGGCAATATTCCTGTAGATCTCAGGAGCTTTTGGGTGCCAACCAGGTCCGCTAGCATGGCTGCCGGCACATCGGGGTGAACGAAGTCGGAAATGGGCACCTGCCCGCCTTGGGCTCGAATGTTGCCGCTGAGCGGGTATTCGAATGTTTCACTTGCGAAGTAGCTTTGAGCCGGCGCAGACAGTAAAAACCGTAGAAACTTCTGAGCCAATTCTTGATTATCCGAACTGCTCAAAACACCGGCTCCGGCAACCATAACGATGGAGCCCGGCCCTCCCGCTCTGGGATGATAGTTCCGCGCTTTGAATCCCTCGCCTTCTTCGGCAAGAAAACGGTGCAGATAATAGTGGTTCACAAACCCTACGTCTATCTCACCAGCAGCGGCGGCAGCGACAATGGGCGTGTTTTTGGGGTAAACCTTCGGGTCGTTATCCTTAATGCCCTCCAACCATTCGCGGGTCCTGTCCTCGCCCCAGATACCTCGCATTGCGGATATCATGGTCTGGAAAGAGGCATTTGTGGGCGCCCAGCCTATGCGTCCTCGCCACTCTGAGTCTACAAAATCAAAAATGTCGTCGGGTAAGTCAGCCTCCGTTAGGTTCTCGGTGTTGTATACCACCGTCCTAGCTCGTCCCGAGAGGCCCACCCATCGACCTGATGGCGACTTGGCCCAATCCGGCGCTAACCCCAACAAGTCCGCAGGCAAGGTGGACAGCATGTTTTCGACCGCTCCCAAGCCACCGGGGTCTTGGGAGAAAAACACATCTGCTGGCGTCCGCTGGCCTTCCTCCAGCAATGTAGCCGCCAATTGAGAAGTCTCGGCGTATTTCACCAGAACGTTGGCCCCGGAAGACTCGCCGAACTGCCGGATAATCGGCCCGACCAAGGTTTCGCTGCGCCCAGAGTAAATGGTGAGAGTATTGGACTCCGAGCCGCCGCCACAGGCTACAAACAGTGCCGACATAGCTAGTAACACAAGCACGCCCATGCCCAAGCCATTGATCCCCAGGCCCGTGATCCGTAAATTCAACATTTTCCTTCCACTACTAGGCAAATTCCAATGTCCGGCGGCAGGCGCCGGGTGTATGTTAAATCTAGGAACAAACAAGCTCGAGCAAACCGGCCGATACGGATTGATTCAGCCAATCTGACTCAAACAAATTGTCCCAGACAATATTATTCACCAAGAGGCGGGCTCCGCGATAATTAGAGCGAAAAGTGCGTTAACTTAGCCCGATATATGTTCATACGCTTTTTTATTTGATGGTATACTTTATATGATAAACCAGTGTAGACGTTCTTGAGGACAGATGATACGTCGGCGCGCGAGCGGGTGTCAAGGCTAAATAGGCAAGGGACGGGCATGCCACTGGAAGTTAGCCGTATGATTGAAATCGGGCATTGTTGCCTGAGATTTGTCCTCAATGATTGCCTATCGTGTAGGCGCACCGCAGGCGAAGTATTACGGGCTTAATCCTAGGCTATGTGTGTTGACAGTAGCCATTCATGCGTCTACACTAGCGCTGCACTCGTGTACAAACATAAGTGAAAAGAGTGCAAGCAATATATCGATTATGTGGGCCCGTTTAGGGCCTCCCAGTCCCAGTCTGGCACGACTCGCCTAATCGGAAAATCTAAACCGGGATAGCGGGAAAACGAATGACTCCTACCGGTGCGCAACTTAGCCAAAGCGCAAGGCAAACTCAGTCCGGCCACCCGCATTACTCCCAAGCGCACGTCTTGGGCAGCAACGGTGCGGGCAATGACGCTCCTGCATTGGTATGCGCCGGTTTGGGCAAGCGGTACGGTGGCGTACAGGCGGTGGATGGTCTCGACTTTTCCGTCGCCACTGGCGAAATTCTAGCGCTGGTGGGCCCTAGTGGTTGTGGCAAGACGACTGCGTTACGGCTCATAGCTGGCTTTGAACAGCCTGACAGCGGCACCATCACCCTACGCGGGCAGGTCGTCGGACAGGCTGGGAAGGGTCTCCCCCCGGAAAAGCGTCGCGTAGGAATGGTCTTCCAAGAGGGCGCGCTGTTCCCACACCTGAATGTCGAGCAAAACATTGCCTACGGGCTCTCCCGGTCCAGCCAGCGCAGCGATGTCATCGACCAGGTATTGGAGTTGGTAGGCCTCACCGGCTTGAAGCACCGCATGCCTTACGAGTTGTCCGGAGGCCAGCAGCAGCGTGTAGCTCTGGGCCGGGCGCTAGCGCCAAACCCGGAAATACTACTGTTGGATGAGCCATTTTCCAACCTCGACCCCAAGCTACGAGAGCAGGTGCGGCGGGACGTGGTATCGATATTGAGGGATGGCCATATTACCACAGTGTTCGTAACCCACGACCAAGAAGAGGCCCTTTTCATTGGGGACATTATCGCTGTGATGAACCACGGCCGCGTTGAGCAATCCGGTCCGCCGGAAGAAATTTTCCATCAGCCGGCTACCCGCTTCGTGGCCCGTTTCATTGGCATGGTGGACTTTTTGCCAGCATGGTATCAAGAAGGGCAACTAACGACCGAAGTGGGCTCCGTTGATTGGCCGGCAGTCTGGTCGGCCAGCCAAGAACACAGCATTGCCAGCGACCCTGGACATAGTATCCCTGAATATATTGAACCTTCCCGTAATGGAACGAACGGGTCGAGCGCAAGCACTGGTATTGAATCACCTGATCATGAACTCGAAGTAATGGTCCGGCCCGATTGCCTCGACTGTTTTCAGGTTGGCGCGGGACACGTCGATGAACATGCCAGCAACCGGCACGGTGTGGTCATTGAGCGGGAGTTCCGAGGCTCCTTTTTCCTCTACCGGGTGGCTTTACCCTCGGGCCACACGGTCCGATGCTTGCTCCCTCACACGGCGGAATTCCCGATTGGTGCGGAGGTGGAGGTATCTCTACGAGAAGGTCACAAATTACGGCCATTCAGAGACCAACAGGCATTGGAACACTGATCGGAGACTCTAAATACCCATTAGGCCCTCCATTTTTGACCAATCAAATCAGTGTCTGCAGAATAAATCGGTCACCGGCCCAATTTATCGGTGGAACTGGCCGTCGTGGATTCCCCGCTTGCGAATTCTTCAAGACAATTCTCCACCCTGCCTTCCATTAGTGTCCGCGTGCCACTCTTCTCTATTAGACACAAACTCCCTGCAGACACAAACTCCCTGGAATCCTCGCAAGACGTGGACCCAGGTGGCGCCCAGAAATCTGAAAAGAAATCCAATACCAGGGGGCGCTAATGCCTCGACAGAAAAAGAGCACCAGCGAAGCAGAAATTTCGGTCGACGACTCCGGCACGGAACGCCTGTCGTCCGGGACCGAGAACTACCTGCTTTGTCTTTATAGACTGTGGGAAGACTCGGAAATTCCGACTATCACCCAACTTACAGACACTTTAAAGCAACTCCCTCCCACGGAAGGGTTGGGCACCTCAGTGCCTTCGGTGGCTGGTATGATCCGGCGGATGCAGCGCCAAACCCTGGTTGAGATCGGTGCGGACAAACGGATCAGGCTGACTCATAAAGGACAAGAGGGCGCCGAGGACATTGCAAGGCGCCACAGGTTGGCCGAATGGCTGGTGGTGCGCTTGTTGGGAATGGAGCTTTACCAAGCGCACAACGAGGCTCACAGGCTGGAACACGGTATGTCCCGGGAGTTTGAACAGAAGCTGGTGGAGCAGCTGGGCAACCCTAAACGCTCTCCGTATGGCCGTCCCATCCCTGGTTCAGGGGAGCCCAGGGTTCCCGAAAATTCGGTTACCCTAGACATGGCAATCCCCGGCGTGGCTTATCTGGTGGACCGCGTACCCGAAGAGGACGCCAAATTGCTGCGCTTCCTTTCCGACTCGATGATCGTCCCGGATTGCGCCGTCACAGTAGTGGAAGCCGCCCCTTACCTAGGGGTGCTGGAAGTATCCACCCAACGGGACAAGGTATCCATCGGGTACAACGTGGCCCGCCAGATCTTGGTCCGCACCACCGAGTAGTTATACTAAATACGGATCAGGCATGAAACCGAGCCAGCTGGTTGACATAGGCTCTGCGGGTTTCACCTGTTTATCGAAATAACGAATGGCGGTGGAGCAGACTATCTGAATCTAGTCGGGCAGGTTCGGGGCCAAAGTCTGGCGTACCGTCGCCCAGCCCTCGGCCATACTGCGCTGGGGCATTGGCGGAAGCGCTTCATCCCGCACCACTTTGACCAATACGAACACCGGTCCCGGCTGGGCCATTACCTCTTCCATACCCAAAACTAACTCTTCCAACTCATCGAACCGATAGGTCTTGGCGTATCCAGCGCCTTGAGCGATGGTCTGAAAATCAATGTTGTCCAAACCCTTTATGCGTATCCCATCAGTTGATCGGTATGAAGCATCTTCGAACACTAAGTGGACCAGGTTCTGTGGCCCCGACTCTCCCACTGTGGCCAGACCCCCCAGGTCCGTCCGCAACGTGGCGTCGCAGTCCAAAACCAGCACCTTGCTTTCGGGTTGCGCCAAGGCCAATCCCAACCCCACCGCAGGCGCCCTGTCCATACAGTCCATAAGGTCCACGTCCAGGTCTCGGCGCTGGGAAACCTGTGCCCACTCCCGCAGTGCCGAAGAAGTGGATACCACCAACGCATCTTTGCGGTGAAAATTTACAGCCTTAGTCGCTTCCATTGAACTAATCACAGTTCCACTTCCCTCATCGCTTGGCTCTCCCCAACGATTGAACTAATCACAGTTCCACTTCCCTCATCGCTTGGCTCTCCCCAACGATTGAACTCATCACAGTTCTACTTCCCTCATCGCTTGGCTCTCCCCAAGGATCGAACTAATCACAGTTCTACTTCCCTTATCGCACGGCTCTCCCCAACGATCGAACTAATCACAGTTCTGCTTCCCTTATCGCACGGCTCTCCCCAACGATCGAACTAATCACAGTTCTGCTTCCCTTATCGCCTGGCTTAGTTGCAGGGCAATTTTTGGGCTAATCTAAAGACTTACGATCCACTTCTTCCGACGTCGACGGGTTATTGTCCACAATCGGAGAATCTAAGGGTTTTCGGTCATCAATAGGCGAAGCGTAGCTAAAGTCCGACTTACGGGCCTGTACCATCAGGTAGGTAGCCAATAGCACTACTGCCCCTCCCACAACCGCCATAGCAACGTTTGGTCGAGAGAACCCTTGATATAGCAGCCAGAAGCCAAGGCTGAAAGCGGCATAGCTGAGAAGCCTGCCGAATATCCCTTTTACCAGTAGTTTCACCATCGGAAGACCTTTCTTGGCTCGTATTTAGCAACCACTGTCCGAAATTTCGTTAGTGCTTTCAATTGGCTCCGGCCATTGCCGCATTTACAATTAACCGACTGTCCAATTACCAGAGACCAATGCCCGGGAGAAAGTCCATTAACAATTCGGGGCAACACAAAAAGCGTTGCCCCGATAAACACAGCTTGATCCTTCGGCACTTTTGCTTACTTGGATTCCGTTATTATCCTTTGCCAATGGCCTCGGGCAACTCGCGGATCGCCGTATGCACCGTCCTGCGGGCCCGTTGCCTGAACTGAACGGCTGTGTTTTCGATTTCCGGGGCAACTTCCAAGTGGACAAAGACGGGTCCTTTGGCAGCCAAGACTTGGTCGATACTGGTGGTTAAATCTTCCAAATTATCGAAGGAGAACGTAGCGGCGTATCCCGCTCCCTCGGCCAACTTCTTCCAGTCGGCCCGTCCTGCTCCGGGTACCGGTTGGCCGCCGGTGACAGCATACACTCCGTTGTCGAACAAGAAATGCACCAGATTTTCCGGTGCTTTGTTGGACAACGTGACCAGGGTGCCCAGGTTCATCAACAAGCTCCCGTCCCCGTCTAGGATCATTATTTTCCGTTCGGGATGGGCTAGAGCCAGACCCAAACCCACCGACGACGCTTTGCCCATGCACCCGGACAAGGGAAAATCCAACTCGTCGTGGGTGCTCACGCTGGGCAGGCCCATGTGGACGTTCCCAGCGTTCATGGTGGGGACGATTACTGCGCCATCGCGCTTGCTGTCCAGCAGCCTGACTGCGTCGGTGTTGTTTATCATTTTTACTGTCCTCTTTATGGCCTGACTAGCGACTTTTAGGCGCCGAATTCGCTGCCGACCAGCACTGCCACCGGTTTCTGGGTACGCTCGGCTTCCTCGGCGGCCAGGCTTATCCGGTCGGCATCCTCATCGGTTTCGATCAAAAAGTAATTAATGCCCCAAGCATGAAGAATGTGCTCAATGTAGCGAGCGGCAGAGTCGGTGGTCAGTCCGTGGCGGCTCCACCCCCGGTACCCAATCAGCATAACCAAGGGTTGATTGATGTCCAAACCCAAACCGCGAATGGAATCACCCGACTCGAAAATACCTGTGTTCTGGATCAGGACCACCGGTTTCTTGCCACCGACCCACAGGCCAGCGGCAATGGCCATGGTTTCACCCTCACGGCACACCGGCACCAAGTCCAAACTGGGATCGCTGGTCAGAAGTTGATACATAAAATTGGTCTCGCTGTCCGGAAGCCAAACCACATGGGTAAATTTGTTTTTCTTTAGTTCCTCGATTATGACCGTCGGGTGCAAAACCGATTCGTGAATAGTCATCTATGCTCCTCCGTGAGTCTACTAGAAGGACGATTCGCCTAAGTCTACCGGTAGCCGGTGCAGTTCAATATGTTGGGTGTAATACACTAGGAAACCGGCATATTATATTGAGGCCCCCAACAAGCCGTCAATATTGAGTTAATCCCAGGCGCTATTAAGGCTTGCCTGGGAAACTTTTCGCACGCAGTCTAACTTATTGTAACGTCATTCTGACGGGCGGAGCGCGGAAGAATCTGGGGTGGAGTCGCCCCAACGCCTCAGACCCTTCACTTCGTTCAGGGTGACACTGCTACGCTTCGGTTGACTGAGTACTTGCCTGTTGCCCGGAGACCTAAAACTCGGCGCTCTTGGGGGTCCGTGGAAACGGGATCACATCTCGGATATTAGATACTCCGGTAACAAATTGGACCGTGCGCTCGAACCCCAAGCCGAAGCCTGAATGGGGCACGGTACCGTAGCTGCGCAGGTCCAAATACCAAGAGTAATCGCTCTGGGAAAGACCCACTTCAGTCAATCTCGCTAACAGCACATCCCGGCGCTCTTCCCTCTGGCTACCGCCGATTATCTCACCTATACCGGGGACCAGGGTGTCCATGGCCCGCACTGTGTTGCCGTCATCGTTAACCCGCATGTAGAAGGGTTTTATCTCCCTGGGATAGTCGGTGACAATAACGGGTCGTCCGATTCTACTCTCGGTGAGGTAACGCTCGTGCTCCGATTGTAGGTCCATCCCCCATGCCACTGGGTATTCGAACTTTTCCCCGGATTTTTCAAGCAAGTCAACAGCTTCGGTGTAGGTTATGCGCTCGAAGTTGGAGCCCACAATGTCTTCCAAAGTCGATATAACGGTCTGATTATGCCACTGGTTAAAGAAGGCCAGGTCTTGGGAACAGCGGTCCAGCACATAGCTGAAAACGTACTTTAGGAACTCTTCGGCGAGGCTGGCGAGACCGTCCAAATCGCAAAACGCCACCTCAGGCTCGACCATCCAGAACTCGGCTAAGTGCCGAGAGGTATTGGAGTTCTCAGCCCGAAATGTGGGGCCAAAAGTGTACACGTCGCTGATAGCTTGGGCGAAGATCTCCGCCTCAAGTTGTCCGCTGACGGTGAGGAAGGTTGGCTTGCCAAAGAAGTCATCTTGGTAGTCCACGGCTCCGCCATCTCTGGGCAACTTATCCAAATCCAGGGTCGTTACCCGGAACATCGACCCGGCGCCTTCGGCGTCGCTGGCCGTAATGATGGGGGTCTGAATATAAATAAAGCCCCGCTCTTGGAAGAAGGAATGAATAGCGAAGGCCACAGCGTTCCTGACCCGGGCCATGGCGCCAAAGGTATTCGTCCTAGGCCGCAGGTGGGCTATTTCCCGAAGAAACTCAGGGGTGTGGCGCTTCTTTTGCAGTGGGTAACTTTCCGGGTCGGAAGCCCCGATTAGCTCGATGTCGGTGGCATGCACCTCGTACTTTTGACCTTTCCCAGGGGAGTCCATCAGCTTGCCGACCACGCTGACGCTGCAACCCGTAGTTAGCGCGTCGACCAACTCATAGCATGAGAGCGATTGGTCGGCGACCACTTGGAGGTCCAGAATGCTGGAGCCATCATTTACCTGGATAAACGAAACAGACTTAGAAGACCGTTTGGTCTTTACCCAACCCTGGACGAACACCTCGTCGCCAGCTTGCTGACGGTCAAGAATCTCGCCTATCTTGCTGCGCCGCATTACAATACCCCAACGGATTATTTACTGCGATTCATCGGGAAATTTATGTAAGCCTTAAGAAGAAGTTTTATGCGGAACCATTAAGCGGGACCCTGTCACAGAAGCGGATAAGCTGAGACTCTCAATATAATCCGAGTCCACGGTTACACCGTCGTTCGTAACAGAGTCCACTATGCGCTTGAGCCTCAGATGATCAACTCTGACACCGTGGAGGCAAAAGCGTACAGAGAAAAGGCGTCAGGCGGTAGCAGCCTGGGCGGTTAAGGGCGAAACATCCATGCTTTCCCAATCATCCGCCCAAACTTGTATTGCGCTGACCACCTGCCGTAAAGCCTGGCCTTTCTCGGTCAAAGAGTACTCCACCACCACCGGGCGCTGGGCGTAAACCTGGCGCTCCACTATGCCAGCTTCTTCCAATTCTTGCAGACGCTGGGAAAGGAGCCGGTCGCTGAGGCCCGAAACATAGCTGGATATGTCCGAGAAGCGCCGGGGTTGTTCCATCAGACACCGCAACATTATGCAGGTCCATTTTTTTCCTAAGATTCCCATGGCTCGTTCGTAACGAGGACAAGGTTCTTGGCAGTCCATGCTACCTCTTGCCTTGTAGATTTTGCTGGTTTGTCGGCGATTTATTCTAACTAATAATTAGGGGCTTGACAACGTTTAGCAATGACACTATACTATCATTAGTAACTAGAGATAAGCAAGTGAATATTCAAACAGCACACGCTAATTGTTTTAAATCTCGCTAGATAGTCACCAACGTCCTAACCAGGGACGAATCGAAACTAGGATAGGTGGATCATGGCAACCAGAGAGCGGACAACCTCAAACACGGCAATCATCACAGTCCCCGAAGTAGAGGTGGCCGAAAGGCAGCCGCAGGAGATTCCCGACGTCTTCCAGGCCATGGATACCCCACAGGTTCCCAAGCGTTTTTGGAGTACTGTGGGACACTGGGCACAGAAATACGGCGAGTTTAAGCTCACGACCGGCTATTGGAACCAGTTTAGGATTTAAGCCAGGCTCGGCGGGTAAGGCCATCCGGTTAAACATTCCGAAACAATCAAATTATTTACCCAATATTACCTGGAGACTGTGAACTTGACCAACGCAACTTTGGATCCCAAAACAATCGAATCACTCGATCTCACCGGGCCTTCGGTCCCGTCTGCCGAGGCTACGCCCCGCGCGGAGGTGGCAGACGCCAGCGCTGGCCACGTAAAATTCCATCGGCTTCCCAAGCGGCAGGCTACTCAATCATCCATGATCCCGGCCAGGCGCCCGGGTCTGCTGGGCCGGTCCTTCCACATGCTGAGAGACGCCTCGTTTCAGGTGGGGCTTTCTCTGCCCGGAAAACTTTGGTACAAGGAGTCCAAGGACCTGAACGCCAAGCAACGGGCGGTCATGGACGCAGAGATGCAAGGGTTTCTGTAGGCGGGCTATCCTAGGCCATAGCCTTTGGGCCAGTACGTCCCACAATAAGAGGAGGACCGGCTGAATCAGAAAGCGGGGGTGCTGGCTATCGGCGGCCAGCCCCCGACATCGGGTTAACTAGCCAACTCCAATTCATCAGCCTGCTGGTCCGGGCCCTACAGCTTGGGGGTCGCTAGATGCCAAGAAGTTTCTTGCTGATAGGCATGGGCGACCCTGAGCAGGGTTTCTTCAGACAGATGGGGCCCGATTAGCTGCAATCCCACCGGCAGTCCTTGGTCAAACCCACAGGGCACCGACATGCAGGGCAGGCCAGCGATGTTGGGCGGTAGGGTGCAAACGTCGCTCAAGTACATTTTCACCGGGTCGGAAGTCCTCTCGCCCAAAGGGAAGGCCACGGTGGGCGACACGGGAGCGACCAGCGCATCCACGTCCTGAAAGACCCTGGCAAAGTCTTCTTGAATCAACGTGCGCACCTGTTGGGCTTTTACGTAATAGGCGTCGTAATAACCGGTGGATAGGGCGTAGGTCCCCAGCATGATGCGGCGCCTGACCTCTTGGCCGAAGCCGTGCTGGCGGGTCTTCTCCATGTCCTGCCACATGTCAGCGGCTTCCTGATAGGAATACCCGTATTTGACTCCGTCGTAACGGGCAAGGTTGGCCGAGCATTCGGATGGGGCGATAATGTAATAGCAGGCCAGGGCATATTTTGTGGTGGGCAAGGAAACGGGACTGACGACGGCGCCCATCGCCTGGAGGGCCTCTATAGCGGCCTCCACTGCCCGGCGGGTGCCTTCTTCCATGCCTTCAACGAAATACTCCTCGGGCACCCCCAACCGCAGGCCAGCGACTCCCGTGCCAAGTACCGCTGTATAGTCCTTCTTATCCAATGGCAGGGAGGTGGCGTCTCTGGGGTCGTGGCCTGCGATGGCGTTTAACACCAATGCGCAATCGGCAACGTCCCTGGTCACCGGGCCGATCTGGTCCAAAGAAGAAGCGAATGCCACCAGTCCGAACCTGCTGACCAGACCGTATGTGGGTTTAAGGCCAACCACGCCACAGAACGATGCTGGCTGGCGGATGCTTCCGCCGGTGTCGGAGCCCAAGGAAAACAAGGCCTCTCCCGCCGCCACCGATGCCGTAGCTCCGCCACTGCTACCTCCTGGAACGCAGTCCAGATTCCACGGATTATGAGTGGGGAAGAAAGCCGAGTTTTCCGTGGATGAACCCATAGCAAACTCATCCATGTTCCCTTTGCCCAAGATCACGACGCCTTGCTCCAAGAGCTTGCCCACAGCGGTAGCGGTGTAGACGGGAAAAAAGTTCTCCAACATTCGGGACGAGCAGGTGGTGCGAATGCCCTGGGTGCACATGACGTCTTTGATTTGCGTCGGGATACCCGTCAATGGCCCAGCGGCCCCGCTGCTCATAAGACGGTCAGCTTCCTGGGCTTGTTTGAGCGCCAAGTCTGCGGTTACGGTCACGAATGACTTGACCCGGTCCTCTACTTGCTCTATGCGATCCAGGCAGGCCTGGGTCAGTTCCACGGAACTCACATCCCGACGGTCCAAACGCTCCCGGGCTTGCGACACACTTAAATACTCGAATCCGGCCACCTTCCTTACTCCTCCAACACTGCTTTGACCCGGAAAAGCGGCCCTTCCCGCCGAGGAGCGTTGCTTAGCACCTGCTCCTGTTCTAACGAGTCCTCCACCACGTCTTCCCGCAGGACCGTGTGAAGCTGCCCGGCATGGAGCGTGGCGGCAACCCCCGCGGTATCCACTTCTTTGAGGGTTTCGAACTGATCTAGGATGTTGGATAGTTGCTCGCGGAACATCTCAACTTCCTCTTCGGTCAGTCCGATGCGGGCTAAAATAGCAATATGCTCAACGTCTTCCCGGTCTAAGGCCACGGCTAGTCCTCCCACAACGTGTCAACACACAAGCCCGAAGGCTTCGGACTTCGTATTAAAATCAGGTGGAACGTCGATGGCCAGTATAGTCGCAACAACGGGGCAAAGCCAATGCCAATGGGACTGGGTTTGAGGTTTATCAACAAGAACTTTGACTAGGGCGTGTTGACATTTTGGACAGATTTTAAAATTAGTTTTAAACTGTAAGAATGTTTACAGAAGAGCTGCACCCGAGTCAATGGCTTCGTC
>MUCU01000027.1 GCA_002817055.1 SAR202 cluster bacterium Io17-Chloro-G7
CCGCCAAGATAGCCTAGCTAATTTCCGGAAATTCCTGCAAGACCCTCATATCCCTTGCAACGACGCTCCCTTAACAATCGTCGGACAGACTCCTAGGGAGCGGTCTTTCTTGGTGCGGAAGGACTGCCACTCGTTCTCGAAAATATAGTCTCCGGTCCAGACCTCTTCGTATTCCTCGAGCTTCAGTTGCGGCGGCTCATGCCCCGGCAATGAACTCTGACCTTCGGTTAGTTTCTTGACCCGAATAATTTCCTGTTTGCTTTCGAAGTTAAAGTCCACGGCCCAGTAGTCAATCCAGTCGGTCCGGCTTTGGGTGAGCAATTCGCGGGTGACCAGGCCATTTGCGTCTTTGTTCACCTTAACAATTTGTCCCTGGTCGACCACAATTCTGCTGGCCTTGTCTTTAAGGGTTGCTTCGGCGGCGGCAATGGAGTCCTGAGAGTAGAACACGGAGAAATCGGTCAGTTCCACCGCCACCTGGTTGCCTTTTACGCGGGGTGTGACCTCAATAAACGAGACGTCGTGGAAGACCACCTGGTTTCGGTCCACCGCCCGTTTGTCGAAGACCTCGGCGGGAATGTACTTGGCCGCGATGTCGATTCCTTTAGACCTGGCTTCTTCCAACACGTTGGGAAACAAGCCCATCTCAAACTCAAAGCCGAGGATGTCCACCCGGGTGATGTGCTTCTGGCGGCACTCTAAAATCACTTCTTCAACAAACAGGCGGGTCACCGGCAGGTTGACCGGCCCCACCGCCACCAGCCGTCCGGCCTTCTTGCCGTGGAAGGTGTTATAGCCTTCCGTCCCCTCAGCGCGGTAGGCTCTTAGGATCAGGTCCAAGAAGTCAGCCTCCTTTTCTTGCAGTTGTTGCTGCTGTTCGGCTTCCCGCAAGTTTGGGTTGACGCCGATGTAATGCTGACGTTCGTACTTGCCCAGGTTAAGCACCTCGAAGGCCCGGTAGTCCTGGCCCTCCTGTTTCAACTCCCGCTGCACGCCGATCATGCGCTTGCGAGTAGTGTGGATGGCGAAATTGCCCAGGTCCGAGACGATCCACTTGCGCCCAAGCTTTTCGGCAACGGCGGAAGTGGTGCCGGAGCCAGAGAAAAAGTCGGCAACTAGGTCGCCTTCGTTGGAGGAGGTCTTGATGATGCGGTCTAGGAGTGCTTCAGGCTTTTGAGTGGGATAGTTGAGTTGCTCAGCGGACTGGTTGTGAATCTTGTTGAGGTCAGTCCAGATGTCTTGCAGCGCGGTTCCCTCATATTCGCTTTCGTACCGCTTCAAGCGAGGCTTTCCACCCTCGGATTTAGGATAGTGAATACGACCTTGCAGCTCGAATTCTTCCATTTGCTCCTTCAAGTAAGCCCATGTCCTACGCGGCGCAGGCCAGACACCCTTCCACTCATATATTAGATTGCCTCCGTCGCCGTGGCGCGGCGCATCCAATGGCAACCGGTTGTACCGTTCATTCCGTCCTGGGTCGAACTGATCGAAGAACTGCTCGATGTATTCTTGGCTTGGCTTTTGAAGTGTCCGATTCCAAATTCGCCTGTCAGTCTTCGAGTAATAGAATAGAGTGTCATGGATGTTTCCACACCGAGTTGGATCGTTGTGGGCAAAAGCTCGTCTCCATATGATTTCGTTAACGAATGACCCAAATCCAAAGACCTCATCCATCGCATGACGCAGAAATCCACTAACTCTCCAATCACAGTGCACATAAATGCTGCCATCATCAGCCAGCAGATCCCGCATCAGCACCAGCCGTTCGTAAATCATGGTAATGAAAGAATCCGCGCCCTTGCCCCAGGTATCCCGGTAGGCGATCTCTTCCAGGATGTTGGGCCTCTTGGTGAAGGTGTCGCCGCCGATCTCGATGTCCATACTGAAATCAGCGCCCACGTCGAAGGGCGGGTCGATGTAGATTAGTTTGATGCCGCCTTGGGCTTCTATCTCCTCCCGCAGTGGGCCGTTCTTTAGGCTGGAAAGGATGAGCTTGTTGTCGCCCCAGATTAGCTTGTTGGTCCAGCCCTTGAGTTGGCGTCCGCGTGAATCCAGGTCAAATAGGCTCCCTTGCAAACGAGTGTCTTTCTCGGAGCGGGGTTCGTCCACCTGCTCTATCACCTGGAAGGGTAGGACAACATTGCTGACTTCATTGGTCTTCCCGTTCCAGACCAGTTCCACTTCTCGCTTGTCTTAGAACAGCAGAAACCGGTACTTGTCGGGCAGGGGTCTGTCGGCTTCCAGGAACCGGATAATTTCCTGCTGCTCTGGATCGGTGAGACGCGGCATGGATGCTCCTTTCGGTTGTGGGCCTGGCTGCCTGGCGCTGGTCTAGCTGCCCTTACTCGTCGAGGTTTAACGGTTAGATGTGCGCTCCCATTTTACACATATTTCGGTAAGACTTAAACCACCACCGTCAGTCAAACGTGATTACCGTCCTCGCCCCCAAGCCCCCTCTCAAGTCGTCCAAGGCCGCATTTATCTGCTCCAAGGGGCGGGTGCGGGTGACCATTTCGTCCAGCTTCAGTTTTCCTGCCTCATACAGCTGTGCCAGCTTCAGGAAGTCCACATGGGTATTCGATGACCCGTACAGGCTGCCCTTAATGGTCCGCTCCTGCATCACCAAACGGCTGTCGAATGTGGGCCTCGCTTCCGTCGAAGGAACGCCTACCATGACGCAGGTGCCGCCCCAATGGATGCTGCGGTAAGCCTGGCTAAAGGTTTCCTCCCGGCCAATAGCCTCGAAGGCGTAATCCACGCCCCTGCCCTCGGTCAAATCCCGGATTCCCCGAATAGCGTCTTCGTGGGACGCATTCACGGTATGGGTTGCACCCAACTCTTTGGCCAAGCTCAGCCGCTCCTCCACCAAATCGATGGCGATTACGGGTTGGGCCCCGGAAATTGCGGCCCCTTGAATCACGCTCAAGCCCACCCCGCCGCAACCGAAAACGGCCACTGAGCTGCCCGGCTCTACCTTGGCCGTGTTTATAGCGGCGCCCACTCCTGTTGTAACGCAGCAGCCTATCAAGGCTAGCTTGTCCAAGGGTGCGTTCGCTCCGACCTTGATGGCTCCCTGCTGGGGCACCACCGTGTATTCGGCGAAGCACGACGTGGCGGAAAAGTGGTTTAATTCTTCGCCCTTGTTGTTGGATAAACGTGAGGTGCCATCGTAAAGGTTGCCGCCCAAACGTAACGCAGGCTCACACAGGTTGGGCTTGCCTCGGCGGCAGTAGAAACAGGTCCCGCAAGATGGAATGAAAGAGAAAATCACGTGGTCGCCAGGTTGGAGTCCGATCACCCCCGGCCCGACCGTTTCGACCACGCCAGCCCCTTCGTGACCCAAGACGGAGGGCAAGGGATAGGGAATCACCCCTTCGATGACCGAAAGGTCGCTGTGGCACACACCGGCTCCAGCCACCTTGACCAACACCTCGCCTTCCTTGGGAGCCTGAAGCTCCACTTCCTCTATTTCCAGCGGCCCGCCCAATCGGTACAACACGGCTGCTTTCGTCTTCACTTTTCTCACCTGATTTGTCGAAGTTTCTTATAACCGGCCAATTCACGACAGAGGTCGCCGAGAACGCAGAGTTAAGGGAATTTATTTCATGTTTCTCTGCGGCCTCCGCGCGCTCTGCGGCGAAAAGTATTGGATTCTCTAGAGCGCGGATTCTTTCTGCGCCAAGCTCTCGAACCAAGGTAACACCAGATGTTCGTTGATGCTGGAGGTGTAGGCATGCCCCCAGTCCGGAAGCTCTTCATAGGTCGCGTTGTAGCCGATACGGGTTAATAGATCATACCCTTTGCGAATTGAATCCACGCTAAAGATATGGTCCTGCACTCCGTGAACTATATATATGGGCAACTCTATGCCTTGCTTCTTACGCAGCATCCCGTCCAACATCCCGTGAAAATCGCCAGCGATGGGTGAAATCCCGGCGAACATCTCAGGAGAGCTCAGGCCGTACAAGTAGGTGAAGGTCCCGCCATCAGACAATCCAGACAGGTACACTCGACTTTTATCCACCGCATAAGTGCTACAGACGTCCTGAAAAATTGCAGTTATGGAACTAACATCGAGCATAGGCCGCAGCACCGACCAAGTCACATCCATAGATTTGGGCGCAAGCAGCATATAGCTTTTGCTCTTGGCGGGCCGTAGCCACGACCAAATATAGTGATCACCTCTTCCATTAGCCCCGTGGAGACAAATAATGAGGGGCCAATTCTGCTGCGGGGTATAGCTCTCCGGCACGTACAGAGAATAGTTGGAAAGACGGTTGGTCCGCCTGTTGTGAATCATGCCAACTGGAACGCCTGCGTCCGGCGAGGTGGTCTCCAGCGCTTCTTGATTAGGCAGCGCTTCGGCCATTAGCCAATAGGATTGCAATGCAGGCAGATTGCCCCGGCACTGATATAAAAGATCCAGGGCTCGGCACAGTTCCCGGCGGCTACTCACAGAAGCCGCTGGGTAATCCCTCTCGCTTGCCTGCAAAAATGCTTCGGTGGCGTTGCCACAATGCCTGATTGCGGCGGTGAAGGCATCATGAAACTGACTGGGGGGATCCGGCTGAGAGAGTTGGCCCAGCTCATCCAGAAGTGTGGGGAACATATTCCCCGTCACTTCTTGCAAACGTGACTGAGAAGCCCCGACCTTTCCGATGCCCATATTTTCTTGAATGGATTCGAAGGTTTGTAAGAACCGCAGGAGGTTCTCATCAGCGGCGTGGACTACCTGAGTGTATCGTTCGTCAGCCATGCTACCCTCATTCTAGACAAGGTATAATTTCCGCCAAGCTACGGTTAGGTCCATAATATTAAACGCTAAGAACCAAAAGGAGCGTTAAGTGTCATGCTATATATGCTGTCTTTGAACCATAGTCCCGACAAATGCCCCGGCGTCGCCGTCGAGATACGGGACCGGGTGTTGGTCATGGCTTCTACTATGACCGAAGTCTTGAAGTCTTATAATTGCACATTCCAGGGTGGATGGGTCAGCAAGTCGGCCCACCAGACGTTTATTTTAATCGACGGTCCCAACGCCCACGCAGTAGACGATGCTGTAGTAGACTTGGGTCTGGCAGTGTGGAACACCTCCACATTCTATCCGGTGATCACTTTAGACGAGGCGGTAGGCGGGTTGCCCGATTGATATAGGTTCCCAGGGATAATTGGTCAGACAATGTTCGTGCGGTTATCAGCGGGATCGCTTTTATGACTGCCTTCAGGGGCATCTATCGCTCACACCACGAACACGGGTCAAGCGCGCTGCACATGGCCAGGGAAGGCGTTATAGACTTGGAACGATCGCGTGCGTGGTGGCGCTATGGTATTGTGTCGGCGTAGGAGGCCCTAGTCCAGTGGCTGATTTGGACGGCAAGGGTGTCCGTACCGTTCTCCCAGGCTACCTGGAAACACATATGAAACCAGGCCCGAGAACAGTTTACACCTGGAACAGGGTCTGGCGGGGTTGATCAATTTTCGACTCCACCAAGTTTCTGGCTCAGTGATCTAATATCTCGCGTACTTTGATCGCCAATTTCTTGGGATCATCCGGTTTAGGCAAGAATTCGAATCCCGCTGTTATGCTAACTGAGCTGAATTCAGATTGATCTGCGTATCCAGAGGTCCCTCCAACCAAGACGGCTTAGATAATTTCCGGAAATTCCCGCAAAGACGTTCATATCCCTTGCAACGGCGCTCCCTTAACAATCGTCGGACAGACTCCTAGGGCATTGCTAATGTCAATGACTGCAGAGGGTATAATATGCTAACCAGAGACGATTTCCGATGCGGGGTGTTAGAGAGGGAAGACGGAATCGAGGCAACCCTGTTCCATGAAGAGGCACAGGTCAGGAATAGGTCTTAAGCCATGCTTTAAACCGGCGGCCTCAGGTTATGCCACTGCGTAGCTTGCTCGTAGGCGTAGCCCACCTGGCACAGCATCGGCTCAGCCAAGCGCTTTCCAACGAACTGAATGCTCAATGGCAGGCCTTCACCGTTCAGACCGCAGGGGAGAGAAAGAGTCGGAGCGCCATTGAAGTCGAAGGGAATGGTGAAACGGCCCCAATGGCCGTCGTCCTCCCCATCGCCCATGGGACCGTATAGGTCTTCCGCCTTTACCACGCCCGGAGCCGTGTTCATGGACGGTGATACCAGTATATCTATGTCTTCAAATACTTTGGCCAGGAGACCGTTACAGGCAGCGCGCACGTTATTGGCTACGGCGTACTCTGCTCCGGTAACACCGGCGCCTTTGTCCAGCCAGGCTCGGAACCAGAGGCCGTAGACATCCCTCTGCGATGGATAGGTGTTCCGATGAGCCGCCACGGCCTCGGCGGCGCAGAGTACGTTCCACGCTTTAACGTACTCCGTGGTGTCGGGCATGGTGAGCGGAATAATCTGTGCGCCCAACCTCCCCATGATCCGCACGCTGGCCAATACGGCTTCGGATAATTCGGCGTCAATATTCTCCGTGACGTAGCGCTCGTCCAATCCGATGCGGATGCCCTGGACGCCTCTTTCCAGCCCGTCAAGCATGTTTGGCACCGGGGCAAGCAACGATGTCGGGTCGTTCGCGTCGTGCCCGGCGATGGCCTGCAGTACGATCCCGGCATCGGACACGCTGCGGGTCATGGGGCCCACATGGTCCATGGACTCAGCCAAGGCCATCACACCGAAGCGACTTACCCGGCCCCAAGTTGGTTTTAGGCCCACAATACCGCAAGCGGCCGCCGGGAACCGTATGGAGCCGCCGGTGTCGCTGCCCAGCGAGCCGAAACACATCCCCGCCGCAGTAGCGACACCGGAGCCGCTGGAAGATGCGCCGCTCCAGCGTTGCGGGTCCCAGGGATTTACCGGTATCTGAAACTCAGGGTGATAGCCGGCCATGGCCCCTTCGGTGAGGTTGAGTTTGCCCAATAAAATGGCTCCGGCCGCCAGGAGTTTCGCTATTACGGTTGCGTCAAAATCGGGAATGTGCTCCCGCAGCACCCTGGCCCCTGCCATGGTGGGGACGTTTTTGGTAAAGCACAGGTCCTTGACCGCAACCGGTACGCCGTGGAGAGGTCCCAAGTAACGCCCTTGGCCGATTGCTTGCTCGGCGGCCTTGGCCGATGACAGCGCATGCTCGGCCATCACGGTGGCGAAGCTCTTCAGACGACTGTCCAAGGCGTCGATACGGCCCAGCATTGCCTGGGTAACTTCCACCGGGGACAGTTGCCTCGAGTGAATCAGGCCGGCCAGCTCGGTTATCGTCTTGAAGTGCAACGGCGTTTCGGTCATTGGTCGTCTCTGTATGGTCTTCCTATTCATAGTTAGATAGTACTGTTCTTAGATAGCACTTGGACATTTGCCGGGTCTAAATCACCTGCTCCAACCCCTTACCCGGCCCGTCTTCACCACAGTTCCTTGGAGGCGATGGCGGCTCCCTCCACCATGGCTTGCAACTTTGCCCAGGCGATCCTGCTTTCGACTTTTCGGCCCCAGGCCGACGTGCCGAAGCCGCAGTCGGTGCTGGCGATAACGTTCTCCCGGCCAACCAGCTCGGTGTAGTTGGTGATCCGCTCGGCCACCAGTTCCGGGTACTCTATGAAATTGGTAGTGGAGTCCAAGACGCCGGGGATCAGCACCTTGCCTTCGGGCAGCTTGATGTCCTTCCAGATTTTCCACTCGTGGGCATGGCGGGGGTTGGCCCCCTCAAAGGACAGGCCAACAGGCTTGGCCTTCAAGACGATGTCCACTAAATCGTTAAACGGAGGGTCGTAATGATGAGGACCCTCGGTGTTGCCCCAGCAAAGGTGTAGCCGCATGCTCTCCGCCGGTATATCGGCGACGGCGTAGTTCACTACCTCCACATGTAGTTCCACTATCTCTTTGAATTCTTCCAGCGTGAGGTGGGAGAACTGGCTGACCCGGGTCATGGCCAAGTCGGGACAGTCGATCTGAAGCAAGAGTCCCGCCGACGTGATTGCTTTGTACTCGTCCTTCATAACGTCGGCCAAGGCGTAGAGATAGGCCTCCTCGGTGGGGTAGTATTCGTTGGGCAGGAAGTTGGCGATGACCCCGGGGGAGGCGGCTGTCATGAATATTTCCGACGCCGACGCATTAGACTTTGCTTGGGCCGTGGCGGATTTGAGCCGGTCTATGTCTTGTTGCACCGCATCCCAGTCCCTCCAGGCAATGGGGCCGGTGCAGGCTGGCTGGGGGATAGTTGCCGAACCGGTGTTGCGAACAGCGGCAAACTCGGGAAAGTCTATGTCGTCCAGTCTGGGCCTGGCCCTGTTTAGTCTTTCTCCATCAAACCCCGTCAGCCGGTCCTGCACATAGGTGGCGTATTGAGCTCGGCCTTGCTCACCGTCGTTTATAACATCGAGGCCGATTTCCGACTGTTGAGCAACCACCTCAGCCACGGCACCGTCGACCCCGGAGGTAAACTGGTCCAGGTCTAGCTGTCGGCGTTCTTGCCTGGTCAACAGGAGGTCCTGCACCGACGATGTCCGTGGCAAGCTGCCGGTGTGGGTGGTAAGAATTTTAGACTCGCTTCTTTTCATCGTTTCCCTCCCTTGTCTCTACATTGAGCCATTCTGTGTGCTGGCACGACGCTGCCCGTGCCGCCCGTAATTATTCACCCAATTCTATGCGAATTAGATGGCCCAATCCAGAGGACAGACGGCAGGGGAAATGTCATACGGAGCTTCGTTGAAATTGGGGCCGTGAAAATTGGGGCCGTAATAATGGCCGTTAAATTGGCCGTTAAATTAGCTGAGGGACGGTTTCTTGGTCGGACACACCCACTTTCGGGAACAATATTGCCACATCATCCGTCTTTAATATTAACGGCTCCAAAACGGGAATGGGAGACAGACCTGATGATCGTCGGAAGAGAAAAGTCCAAGATGTTAACCCTGGTTGCAATATTGGCGGGAGTGGCGATGCTGGCTATTCTGGCTTGTTCCAGCGGTACGACTGGCTCAGGCAGCACTGACGGTTCCACCGGAACGGGTCGCTCAGCCAACACCGACACTTCTACGGGAACCGGTAACTTAGGCAGCACTGACGGTTCCAATAATACAATTCAGCCCGAGTTCGTTGTAGTTCAAGCCCCTATCGAGAGCGTGGAGATTGTGAAGGTGGCCGCCAAGCCGCCGAACGCCAGCCTGGTTATTGTCTCGGGCGGCCTGAATAGCTGCGAGTCCTTTAACGACTACACCATGAGCAGGGAAGGCGAGGTATTCCAGGTGCAAATCACCAACCTGCGTACGGCAGCCGCCAACGTCCCTTGCACAGCCAACTACGGAATGCAAGAACACATCATTCCGTTGCCCAGCAACGAAATCGCCGGTTGCGAGACGTATCGGGTTGAGGTAAACGGGGAGATGTTTTCGGTCAAGGCCAGTTGCCCGGCGCTGTCTACCGGTCCTTCGCTGGCCACCGGCCCTTCGGTAGGAGAGAAGGTCGAGGCGTTGGCGCCGATAGTCAGCGCTAAAGTACTTGCCCTTGAATCCTTCCCGGTGCAATACAGGCTCCAAATAGAGTCGGGCCTGCCCAACGGTTGCGTCGAGTTCGGCGGCTATGAGGTCGCCCGGGACGGGGAAACGATTAATGTCAGGGTGAAGAACCTTGTGCCAGCCGATAAGAGCGCCATATGCACCGAAGAATACCGGACGGTCAAAACCACTGTATCTTTGGGCACAGGCCATGACTACGAGCCCGCCACGGCGTACACAGTTAATGTGAACGACGCTTCCACCGGCTTCGTCACCGATGCCGCCCCTCCCGTTTCGGATGCTGAGGGCCCCAAATTGGGCGAGGCCTTTGACTTGAAAGTTGGAAGTTCGGCTGCTATCAGGCAGGATGGGCCCACTGTGGAATTGATGGAGATCGTCGAGGACTCCCGGTGTCCTTCGGACGTTACCTGCGTGTGGGCTGGAAGGGCTGTGGTCTGGGTAATTGTTTCAAGTCCTGACGACGTTTTGGGTCTCGGCACGATGGAGTTGACCCTGGAAGCGGGAGCCAAGAGAGGCGAGGAAAACAATGTCATAAGCTACAGTGAAACCTTTGTAGTGACGGTGCTTAAACTTGCCCCTTACCCCATCTCCACCGAGGACCTGACCAGCCAGGATTACACTGCGACGTTGGTGGTGGAGACAGCCCCTTAAGCGGGGGATTAGCTTTCGCTATCCGGTGGGTTGGTCCGGTCCTTCTTTAAAGTGGGTTGAAATTCATTACATTCTAATATATTCTATATTAGTAGGATATATTAGGAGTATTTCATGGAATTCAAGATATTCGGGAAGTACTATCCCATCGATAAAAGCAAGATAATCAACGCCGTCGCCGACGAAGACGTGCACCCTGAAGAGCGTGATAATAGACATATTTACTACGTGGAAATTGACGGGAAGAAGTATCCTATCAAGCAGCTTCTTAGCCTGGCAACCGGGCTACGAAATGGCATGTTTACCGCCCAATATGCGGAAAGAATTCTTGCCAAGCTGGGGTTCGAGCTAAAAGAATTTGGGGCGTACCCCCCGAGACCGCAACGGCTAGTCAGAGAGGTCTTTATGGCTGAAAAATATGACGACTCTCCCAAGGAACAAGCGGTGACTAAATTTGCCGTGTCATTGGAGCGGGACGAAGACGGCTACGTAACGGCTAGTTGCCCTGCCTTGGCTGGCTGTCATTCCCAAGGACGCAACCGCTCGGACGCCATTAAAAACATTCACGAGGCAATTCGAGGTTATATTGCCAGCATGGCCAACCACGGCGAAGCCATTCCAGATGTCGACTGGGAGGTGGTAGAGGTTGTGGCTTAATGGCCCGTCTTCCGGTAACCTCCGGAGACCGATTTGTCAGGGTAATGTCCCAGATCGGTTTCGTCTGGGACTACACACAAGGCAGTCATATGATCTTGCTTCACCCTGACGGTAGCAGATTGTCGGTCCCAAGACATCGGGAGTTGGGCCACGGTCTGTTAAGAGCGCTCATCAGGGATGCTGGCCTCACACGGGAAGAATTCCTATCCCTTTCCAGCCGGTGACCCGGCTTGCCGACTGTCGTATCGAATTATTGCTACTCTTTGTTCGTCCGCCCAGCAACTCGGTTCGAGTAACCGGGCGGGTACGTTTCCTAGAAGGCTTCTACAAAATAGCTACGGGGTTTACCGGGGAGCCGGTACCCCCCACGACCCGAAGGGGGTTAACGGTGAGCATGAATTCGTAGCGTCCCTCTTCAGCGCAAGCTTCCGCCAAAGGCTGGAGCAAGGCGTTGTCCAGCAGCCCGATGCCGTAGGCGAAGATTGAGCCGTGGACCGACCAGGCAAGGTCGTAGCCGTTGGGAGTGAAGTCCATCATGTCCCACACCAGCAGGCAGCAGTCCGACTCGCGGATAAATTTCAAGCAGGAAGCGTGGAGACCGGGGCGTTCCGGAGGAGGTCCGGCCAAAGCAGGGGTATTGCTCATTGCAGGGGCGGTTCCCCAGATAGGGTTGCCATCTCCGTTCCACTTTTCCCGTCCGCTGTAGACAATCAGTGCGTCCCCCGGCTCCATGGTAACGCCCTGCTCTTTTGCGATGTCCTCCAACTCCCAACCGTGGACCGGCTTATCCATGGTCACGTAAGGCTCGCCACGGTGCTTGGGCACATCCAACAGAACGCCACGGGTGATAATTCCCTCTTTCCAGTGTTCCACAGACCCCCAGGTTGCGCCGTCATAATCGGCGGCATCGTCGGGGTGGCGACCATTCCACATGCCGTTTTCGTCCCAAACATGGCAGAGAGCGTCCAAGTGGGTGGTGGCCGTGCCGTGGTAGGAGATACCGTAGAAATCTCCGTAGAAGCCAGCGCTCTCGGTCCTGTCGACCCGCTTCATAAAGTGTAGGGCTGGCGTCGGGTTGTTGGGCGCAGGGTTCTTGGGAAACTCCCGGCTCAAGCACACTGCCCTTCCGGATTTTACGGTTCTGGCTGCGGCGAGCCGCTTTTCGGGCGTCACCATGTTCACGGCTCCGACTTGGTCATCGTCGCCCCAGCGGCCCCAGTTCCGGTCTTCTTTCAAATAAGCCAGCACTTCATCCTTGGTGGGGACTCTGCGTTCCATGTTTTCTCCTTTCTTGTTTTTCTCCCCGTTCGCCTTCATTGGGGATTTGGCATTGTGGCAGAGCATGGACTTTGTTGCTCATATAGGCCAAAGTTAACGCCCTAATCGAATATCAAGCCTCTAACCCGACACAATATCAGACGAAGAGCTTTGGCGCAAAAAATATCTTGGGATAAGGTGGGCAGGGGGAAAGGTACCGACGAGCAGCGAGAGTCAGTTTCAGGTGCGTTCGGTTTGAAAGAGCGGTTCTTGCGCTTGCGGTGGTTCTCAGGGGTTGACTGACGCATCGAAATGACATTGATTTTTCTGGTTGGTTATTGAGACCTTAAGCCGGTGGCCCTAGAGTTGTGAATCCCAGCATGTGGCCTTAACAAGGCCTTAGTTTTCATCTGGCAAAATCACACTCGAATTGGCATGGAGTGTGGTTTTGATCACAACGTGGCGGTACGGGCTTCCACCTGTGGTGGTATTCCTGCAATCACACTGACGAGTCGCACACCAAAGGAGTATAGGATGAAAAAGCTGCAAATTCCTGCGCTTATTATGGCGTTGTTTGCCGTCGCGTTGATCGGCGTCGGAAGTGTAGTAGCTGCGCCGGGTATCTTCGTAGACAGTGGCCAGCCTCTAGGTAACTCCCCCAGCACCAACGCTGATCTGGGCGACCTGCTTGGTGACGGCGACCTCGACGCCTTTGTGGCGAATGGCACCGGTGCCAATAAACCCAACAAGGTGTGGCTAAACGCATGGTAGTGGCGACTTCATCGATAGCGGCCAGTCTTTGGGCAGCAGAAAGAGCACAACCGGAGCGCAGGGAGACCTGGACGGCGATGGGGACATCGATGCCTTTGTGGCCAACAACTTCAACTCAGCTACGAATTCATTGGGTGGACCAAACAAAGTGTGGCTGAATTCCACAGTTGTGGGAAACCAACCGCCGGCAATCTCCGCCGATAACGATCCGGTGGTCGTCGACGAAGGAGATACCGCCAACAATACCGGGACAGTGAGCGATGCAGACGAGGACACGGTGACCCTCTCTGCCTCTAACGGCACGGTGGTCAACAACGGTGACGGCACGTGGAGTTGGTCTTTCGACACGGCCGACGGCCCCGATGACAGCCAGACCATCAAAATCACGGCTAACGATAGCAACGAAGGCATTACGAGCACCCAGTTCGTCCTCAGCGTCAACAACACAGCCCCGAACTGTTCTAATGCCAGCCCCAGCCAAAACAGCCTGTGGCCGCCCAATCTCAAGTTCGCAACCATCACCATCGGAGGCGTGACCGATGTCGGAGGCGATACAGTCTCTATCAGCATCGACAGCATCTGGCAGGACGAGGCTGTAAACGGCAAGGGCGATGGCAACACCAGCCCCGATGGCGCAGGCGTTGGCACCAACGCCGCTGAGGTGCGGGCAGATCGCTCTGGCAAAGGCGATGGCCGGGTTTATAGCATCGTCTTCTCGGCAGCCGACGAGGCAGGCGCAACATGCACCGGATCGGTGGAAGTAGGCGTACCCCATGACAAGAAGGACACGGCGGTAAACAGCGGCACAACAATTAATTCCATTCCCGAGTAGGGACGGGTGTGAGCCAGGTTATACAGATCAGATGCCAGTCTCAAAAAAAATCAAGAGGGCCTGGGAATTGTTTCCAGGCCCTCTTGATTTTTTTGAGACTGGCTTAGGACGTGTTAAGGTCTATCTTAGCGTGGTGGACTTCATGGGCTAAGCGGCAGACTTTTGTAGGCAGTTAAAAAAGCGATCCATCATCGTTTTACCGACGCTGCCCATCAAGCGCTGTCCCACCCGCATCACCGGCCCGCCAGCCTGGGAGTCGGCATCTACAGTCACAGTGGTCTTGCCATTTGTCTCTACCAAAGTTATCTGTGCGTCGCCGTTCACGAATCCGGTCGCGCCGGTGCCCTGAACCACCAGCCGGTATGACCGGTCTTGGACCTGGTCTTCCATGGAAATCTTTGCCTTGTAATTGCCGCGTATGGGGCCGACTCCCACAGTTAATTCCGCTTCATAGACGTTATTGCCTTGGTGTGTGAGACCTTCGCAACCGGGGATACACTGTTGCAGCGATTCGGGGTCGGTCAACGCAGCCCAGACCTTGGCGGCATTGGCGTCGAACTGGTAGGAGCCGGTTAATTTCATGGCAGGAATCTACAACCTTTCGTCCGCCAACATGAGAAGCTCCAACAGCACCTGAGTACCGTTGGCACAGTCTTCGGGCGTGGAATATTCCTGGGGAGCGTGGCTAATACCGTCGGTGCTGGGAACGAAGAGCATGGCCATTTTTGTGATTGATGCTATGGCTTGGGCGTCGTGGCCAGCGCCGCTGGGGAGCCGTCTGTGGGCAAAGCCAGCTTTGTCGGATGCTGCTTCCACCAAATCTTGCATATCGTCTTCTATGGGGACGGAATTGGTGAACCGGTGGCGATAGATTTCCATTCGGACCCCGTCCTCTTGGCTGATCTGGTCTGCGGAGTTTCGCAGTTCCGCCTCGGTGGCGGTCAGCGCATCCATGCTAAGGTCCCGAAACTCCAGGCCGATCTTGACGCTTCCCGGCACCACATTCACGGCGTTGGGGTGGGCTTCAATGCTGCCCACCGTGGCGACGCGACAGGTTTCCAACTCCGACGCCAGCCTATTTACCGCAAGCACCAGTTTAGATGCGCTAACTAGGGCGTCGTTGCGGTGGGACATGGGAGTGGTCCCGGCGTGGTTGGCGGCGCCGATAATCTCTACTTCAAACATCGCCCGTCCGGTTATGCCCGTGACGACGCCGATGGGCGTTCCTGTCTGGTGGAGGGTGGGCCCTTGCTCGATGTGCAACTCGAAATAGGCGGCTAAGTCCTCCCGTCGGCGGACGGCATCGGCACGCCTGGGCCAATCGCCACCGATGTCGGCCATTCGAGTGTTCAGGTCTACACCATCGTCGGCGACCGGGTTGTAGTCATCGGGCTCCAGCAGCCCCGCCATGGCACGGCTACCGATCAGCCAGCGGTGAAAGCTGGTGCCTTCTTCGTTGGTGAAAACCAGTGCTTCTACGGGATGGCGCAGCGTGATGTTGTTGTCGACTAGGGTTTGGACGCACTCCACGGCGCCCATGACTCCCAGTGCGCCGTCGTACTTGCCGCCAGCGGGCACCGTATCGGTGTGCGACCCCATGGCGATTGCCGGAAGCCCGGGCACGGAACCGGCACGACGGCCAATGATGTTGCCCGCTGTGTCGATACGGATTTCCAATCCGGCCCGGCGCATGAGCGAGATGGTGTATTCCCGCCCTTGAATATCAGCCGGGGAGAATGCGATCCGCTGCATCCCTTCGGGAGTTTCGCCGAAACGGCCTAGTTCTTCCAGAGATTGGTTCAAGCGGGCCGCATTTATTCTTGTTTGGGGCATATATTACCCGCCTACTTGTCGCTCGGCCTTGAGTTCCTCTATTTTTGCCATTATAGTTCCCCGGTCCAGCCCCATGGATGCGGCCGTAGCCACGTCCGCTTGGGCCTCTCTGTCCCTTCCCATCATGGTCCAAGCCAAGGAACGGTTTACGTAGGCAATAGCAAACCGCCTGTCCAACCGGATGGCCTCGTCCAAATCCCCCACGGCTTGCTGTGGTTGATTAAGAGAAAGGTATACGTCCGCACGGTTGTTGTATGCTTCCGGAAACTTGGAGTCTATGCTGATGGCCCGGTCAAGATCTCGAAGCGCGTTCTGAGGCCTCCCGGCTTCTTTTTGCAAATAACCGCGAGAGCTATAAAAATCGGCAAATTTGGGGTTCAACTGGATAGCCGAATTCAAGTCAACGATTGCTTTTCTGAATTGTCCCATGCTCCCATAGGCCATGCCCCGGTTGCTGTAACCCACCGCCATCTTAGGCCGAAGCCGTATAGCCTCATCAAGGTTCTTGATGGTTAAATCCAGATTCCCCAGTTGATGATATGCTGCGCCTCGATTGCTGTAGGCTTGGACAAAGTACGGGTCCCGCTCAAGGACCTTGTCATACTCGGCAATCGCCTCTTCCATCATTCCTTTTTGCTGAAACCGCACCCCGTTGCTATACAGCTTGGTGGCTGTGGTTTGACCAATAGTTCCGGGCAACAACGCAAATGGTAAACGGAGCAATCCAATAATTATTTTTAATAGCACCATGGCATACACACTTCCAGGTCAGCTAATATTAGTCGTAATATTGCTCTACGTTGGAGTCAACGGGGATAGATCAGAGGGTGCGTCTTAAAGTGCCGATTTCTTTTTCCAATTTCACACGGTCCGTGCCCAACTGGACAGACCGGTCAAAATCTTGATTTGCCTCATCGTCTCTGCCCATCAGAGTGTACATTACTCCTCGGCGTATGTAAGCATCGGCGTACTCGGGGTTTAAACGGATGGCGGTGCTGAAGTCTTGCACCGCACTTAGATGGTTGCCAACAGCCATATACAGGGAACCCCGCTGGTAATAACCCTTGGGGTTGGTGGAATTCATAGTCACGGACCGATTCATATACCAGAACGCTCGGTGAGGTTGCCCCCAGCGAGCGAATATGACGCCCCAATTGTAGTAAAACAAGGCTACCGCCATGCCGATTCCGTTCCAGACTGTTCTCAGAGCGCGAAGTATGTCGGTCATACTGGATTCTCTCACATTGTAGCGGCGTCGGGTCTGCTGATCTTGTGATGGATCTTGGAATACCTAGCCTACTCGAAACAATTGGTCTACACGATTATACATTGAAGTTGGGGCATAGGCGTTGAGCCACAGAAGTTGGGGCACAGGCGTTTGGGGACGGGAAATGACGCCACCTTTTCTCCAAGGAGCTCCACCGTTCACAACCAGTTTTCCACCCGCGGGCCTGGAATACGAGCGAAGTGACGGGTATTACCCGTGACCACCGTCAGGTCTCGGGCGAGGGCAATGGCTCCGATGCGAAGATCCGGCTCGGCCAATGACGTTCCCGTTCGTTCCAATTCGGCGCGAATCCTACCGAAGGTTTCGGCAGCGGCGCGGTCGAAAGGTAAGATTAGCAAATTCGGCCATAGCAGTTCCTCAAGTTGCCTCAACAGATAGTCCCTGCGGGGGCTTCACTGCGCCCCAAAAACCAACTCTCCTACTGTAATGGCGGACGTGAATTGTCCCGCAGAGGGAATCGCGGCCATCCGAGCAAGCAGCGATGGGAGAGGTTGCCGTTTCATGACTTGGTTTAAACCCACATTTCCCATATGGCTGAAAATCTCTCTGAGTAATTCGTCGACTTTATTTCAGCCATTGCCCATTTATGAGACGTTAGCCGTTAGCAAGAC